>NZ_VHLC01000115.1:0-26340 GCF_006547355.1 Myxococcus sp. AB036A
ATTTCGGGGACATCAGGGGGGCTTGAAGGTGCTTGTGGGGGGCGGGGTCGCCGAACCATTCCGGCTGTGTGGTGACATGGAACCTTGCGCTTTGGGCTCCTTCTCTATAGAATTCTTGAAGTTTCGGCTCCATTGCTGATGCGGTGGCACGGCGCCGTGGACCGGGAGATCGAGTATGGCGTCGCGCAGTTGGGTGCAAAACCCGCTGAAGTACATGGACGAGCGTGTTCCGGCAGGCTTCTTCGTTGACACGCTGCGCGCGCTTCGCGACGCGAACCGTGTCGCGTCCGCGCACTGCAGGGAGTTGGAGCCCGAATGGCGCAAAGGCGCATTCGCCCACTTACGGCGAGAGTTCTTCAACCAGCTCTGGGGACCAGTGGCGCGCCGCTATGGAGGTCGAGCGCAGCCCGTCCTGAATGGGAACTTCTCGACGAGCCACCTAGAGGTGGTTCTGCATGGCATCACGTTCACTTCGGTGTCAGTGCAGTGGCCCAACGAGTTTCCACGTGATGCCGATTACCGAAAGTCATTGGCAGCCGGGAACCAGCTTTCCATGTTGGGGCGGATGGGGCTGGAGGAGGAACAGCCCTTGGCTGAGGCCCAGCTCTACGCCGTGTTTGGCTACTCCAGTGACGTCGAGGAGGAGAGTGGTCTCCCGCTGTTTGCGCATGTGGGATTCCCTCACCACAGGAAGAAGAAGTACGTGGACAGCAGGTCCCTGTTTGGGCTGATTCGTGATCTCGGCGGTCCTGCTAGCTCGATTGGCGCGGAGCCGACCCCACCCACGCCTGGTTCAAGTGGTTCTGCGCTGCCACCTGGGGCGGAATACGAAGAGGAGCGTACGGAGGAAGATCCGCCGTTGCGTATCGTCGGTCGTGATAACAAAGCTGCTAATAACTCCGAACAGGGGCCTGAGACGGAGTTCGCGGAGGAGCGTACCGAGGAGGAGCCGCCGCTGAGTATCATCCCCCGCGATAACAAGGCTCCTGGTACAGAGGACGAATGATTCTAGGCACTCCAGGCTTCATTGGCTCACGCTTGGTGGAGGCGCGCCTTGAGCGTGGTATCCCCGTGCGCGCACTCGCCGAGCGCGTTGAGATCAGTGTGCCTGCCATCTATGGCTATGAGAAAGGTGCCTCCAGTCCTCGAGCAGACGTCTTGCGGCGGTTGTGCGACGCGCTCGATGTTCCGGAACGCTACTTTCTCATGCCTGTGGAGGAAGTGCCTGGAAGTGCGGTTTTCTATCGCGCGCAGCGCTCGACGAGTGTCGCTGCCTGTAATGCCGCAGAAGCAAAGCTGAGCTGGCTGCACCGACTTGGAGCTGTGGTCGGCCAGTTCATCAGCCTGCCTTCCATGAACTTGCCAGACTTTGCAATCCCGAGGGATCCGCTGGCGCTCTCGGACGCTGAGGTTGAGCGGTTTGCTGTCGATACACGGCGTTACTGGGGATTGGGGCAAGGTCCAATCAGCAACATGGTTGCACTGCTGGAAAAACATGGGATTTTGCTGGCACGAGCCCAGGTCGATGCGGAGGCGCTGGATGGTTTGTCACAGTTTTTTGGAGACCATGCGGTAGGGCTTCTGGCTGCTAATAAAGAGTCGGGTCCACGTTCACGCTTCGATGTTGCACACGAACTCGGCCACCTCGTACTTCATAGAGGAGTTGAACAGGCTCGCCTGAATAAGCCGAGCGAGTGGCGTGCCTTCGAGAATCAAGCTCATCGGTTCGCTGCGGCTCTGCTTTTTCCCCCAGAGGCGTTCCGGCATGAGGTGAAGACCTTTAGCGTGGATGGTTTCTTCGAATTGAAGATGCGCTGGAAAGTGTCTGTTCGAATGATGATGATGCAGGCTCAGAGATTGGGATTTCTGAGTGACGAAGCGATGACCCGTCTGCACATCAACTATGCGCGTCGAGGCTATAAACGCAATGAGCCGCTTGACGAGCAACTCCCTCCCGAACAGCCGCGTTTGCTTCGACGTGCGATTGAGCTGTGGGTGGCAGATAGGGGCCACGAAGAGGTGTGTTCGCATCTGCCTTTTGCTAATCGGGATATCGTGACTTTGACGGGAGTTCCGCGTGGGGTTCTGACCGGCGAAAGCGCGCAAGTACTCAGGCTCGTGCCGACTTCAGCGCCTGACGGAGACGGTTCTGGGCCGACAAATGTACCCCCAGGAGGGGGAACGGTTACGCCTCTTCGACGAGCATGAGCGCGAATCCGCGCTACCCAAGTACTCTCACCCCAATCTCCCCGGTACCTCGTCGCTCCGGCCCCCGCTCGCGCTGGCAGGCCAAGGCCACAGCCCAGAACTTGTCCGCGTGCCCGCGGTTGGTGCGCTCGGCGTCGAAGGACACCTTCCCCGAGGGCAGCACGCGCCGCTTGATGGAGTGAATCTGCCCGACAAGCTCACGCTGGCGCGGCAGCGTGACGTCGCGGCGCTGGAGGAGAATCTTGAAGTCGGTGGCCCAGCGCTCCTTGGCCTCGTTGGTGAAGTTCTCCTCCACCACTTGGGGGAAGTCGCGGGCGAGGTTCTCCGCGAGGTTCATGCCGATGCCGCTGCGGTCGACGGAGAGGCGCGCCACGGGCAGGACGGAGAGGAGGCGCCGCAGGTGGGCCTCCTGCTCTGCGAAGGGCACGCCCTCGAAGCTGCGCAGCATGCGGCAGGTGAAGCGCCCACCCGTCTCCTCGAAGACGGCCAGCTCCGAGCGGTCTCTGGTGCGACCCACATCGAAGCCCGCGACCAGGCGCCCCTGGGGCACGGGCACGTCGGAAGCGTCCTGGGCCAGCGGCAGCTCGTCGGTAGTGCATGGGAGGATGAGCTCGTAGGGGAGGAAGCTGTAGGACTCGTCGACGTAAAAGGCACTCGAACTCCTGCTGGAAGTCCTCCATGGGCAGGGAGTCGAACTGCTCAGTGAGGACGGGGCGCCCGAATCGAGCGACGCGCTCCTCGGTGGACATGAGAGGGGCCTCCACTGCGGCGCGCCTCACGTCCAGGCTGAAGAAGCGGCACAGCCACCAGGGCACCAGCTGGCGGGTGTGGTGCGGGTACTTCCGCAGCTCCTGGGTGTCTATCTCCCAGAAGATGCCTCGCCGGCCGAGCGGGGTGCTGCCCCCTGTGAGTTGTCCATGCGAGCGCAGGATGAGGGCGGTGCTGCCTGTATAGACTTCGCGGTCGTTGACCAGGTGCGCCAGCTCGTCGAGGTAGACATCGCCGCGCTTGCCGCGCGGAGGCTTGGCGGGAACGGAGATGATGCGCGAGAGGCGCCTGCCTCGGGAGTTCGACTCGAAGGCCAGCTCCGTCTTGGCATCCGTCACGAGCTTCTTCTGGTAGGCGAGCGGCAGCTCCTCGTACACCTGCCGGGCGATGAGCACCTTCTCCACCGCGTCCGAGAGGTTGTACGAGACGAAGACGGCCGTGTGGCCGTCGCGCAGGTGGCAGCGGGCGAGGGCCTCGAGGGCGAAGAGGAAAGAGAAGCCCACCTGGCGGCTCTTCGCCACCCACCTGAATCGGGAGCGGTTGCCGAGAAAGGACTGCTGGTACGGCTCCAGCACCACGGGTTCGTTGTCGTACTGGCACAGCCCGGAGATGAAGCCCGCCTCGGTGGCGAGCCACTGGGTGAGGTCGTCCTCGGTGCGCTTGACGATGCCGAGCGTCACGGTGTCCTCCTTCAGCCGAGGCCGACGGTCATCGACGAGGAACGCGCGGCATCCTCCAGGACGCCGAGCACCTCGGGCTGCCAGAGGAGCTGGTAGGCGGAATGGTCCTGGAGGGTGCGAGGGACGGCCTCGGCGTAGTCCTGGCCCGCGTCCTTCAGCTCCCACTCCTCCTGCTCGTTGCGCCGCTGGAGGCCGCACGCCTCCAGGCGGAGGTTCATCTTCCTGGCGGAACGCCCCACCTTCTGGCCGAGCTGCGCGGCGGTGAGCCGCGCGGGTATCTCGGCGGCGGCCGACAGCCCCCTGCGATGGGGCTCCATCGTCAGCCCCGTGTCCGTGTGGATGGCGTCGAGCGCGCGGGCCGCTGCCAGCTGAGGCGTGAGGCCCGGGATGAACGAAGCGAGCGTCCTGGCCACTTCCAGGTGGGCCAGCACCAGGTCCTGGAGCGGTGAGACGGGGGCCAGGCGTGGCTGTGGTGACGGAGCACCTGACGCCGTGTGGCTGCCCGTCTTTCGGTGTGCCTCGAAGTTGAAATGGGCCAGCGGATGCACAGCGACTCCTCTTGGGGAAATGCCGAGGCCGCGCGGGGCCCGGCTCAAGAATGCACAGCGTGGTTAATGACTTGTCTTGTGGGGGCGACAGAGCGCGTATGGCCGCGTCCTCTTCACGAAGGAGTCGCCATGTCTGCCTATGCCGCTGTCGCCCGCCCACCGCGTACCCTCACGGAGAAGGAGGTGAACCTCCTTCTGCGCGCCACGGGGCAACACCGGGATGGATTCCGAGACCACTGCTTGTACAGCCTCGCGCTGGCCTCGGGCCTGCGTGAGCACGAGCTGGTCGCTCTCAACATCGGCGACATCTTCAACGAGCGTGGACGCGCGCGCCGGCACGTGACGCTGACCGTCTTCAAGGGCAGCCGCCGGCACCCGGGCCCCCAGGAAATCGTCCTGTCGGACACGGTGCGCGCGAAGCTGGAGAAGCTGCTGCGCCTGAAGCGCTCGCAGGGGCACGACGTGGGGCCTCAGGCGCCGCTCTTCTTGAGCCGCAAGGGCCTGCGCCTGTCCACACGGCAGGTGCGCCACGGCTTCGCGGTGTGGCAGGTACGCGCGGGCCTGGAGCGGCACCTGAACTTCCACGCCGTGCGCCACACCGCGTGCACCGGGGTGTACCGGAGGACGAAGGACATCCGTCTCACCCAGCGCTTCGCGCGCCAGCTCAGCATCAACTCCACCGTCATCTACACGCACCCCTCGGACGACGAGCTGGTGAGCGTGACGCAAGAGTTGCCCTGCTGATGGGGCACGCCGCCTCCGCGCTGAGCGCCCGCGAGAGCCCCTGGTTGGGCCGTGGTGCCGCGCGGAGGCGGTGAGGGGTGGCCGTGCGCGGGGCGCGCGCGGACTGCCCCAGGCGCAGCCGGCGAAAGTGAACAGCGCGAGGCGTTCACTTACCGGGTGCAAATGAACAGGGGAGGGGTGTTCACTTTTTCGGGGGTGACTCTCTCGAAAAGGGCCCCAGGTACACGCCCCGGCGGCGAGGCACCCACGAAAAATCGCACCACCCCCCACCCTGGCGTCAGGGGTAGGCGGGGTAGGCATGCTGGCGTCATCGGTAGGCATGGTTGCGCCCGGCCGGGGCAGGCGGTGAAGGTGACTGGGGAGGAGCTGGGCCGCGTGATGGGCGGCAGGTGGCGCCAACCTGCGGAAAGCGGCCATTGGCCTCGGTGCTTTGGCCCGTCAGGAGGCGCCGTAAGCGCGCGAAACAGCGTGGGGGCCGTGACGCCGAATGGCCGCTTCCAACCGTTTTCGGCCATTCGGCTCGGCCCTGGTAACGGCACGCGTGCCCAGGTGCGCGCGGGGCGGAGGGCCGGGGCTTCGAGGGCAGCTCGGGGGCTCGTGGGGCTCACGAGGAGGACAAAGGCCGGCGGCCCGAAGCGCTGGGGGACACGCGCGCAAGAAAGGGGCACCACGCGGCGGCAGGCGCGGCGCGCGGGGTTGCCAGGGGGCGCGCGCCAGGTGGGCCACGTGGCGGCCAGCGGGGCTTCGGCGGGGAACGGGCAAACGGGCAGGGGAAGTGAACGGCGCGCAGGCGTCCGGCCCGCTGGACGGAGTGTGCTTCCGGGCCCGAATTATGGCCCGGAGCGATACCGCGGCGCTCGAGCACCTGGTGGCTGTCCGACCCAACCCCGCGAAACTACGAAGGCTGTGGCGCCAGGCGTGTGCATCCGCGCGCCAGGCAGGAGCTCCACGGGGAACTGTCACCTGGCCTGGCCAGGCGCGGCGAAAGTGAACGGCGAAACTGTACGCGAAAGTGTCCGCGTTCACTTACCGGAGGGCGCTCTCAGACGGGGTCGGCGGGGGCCGCGACGTCCGTGGGAGGCGCCACGAGGGCGTCGTCCTTGGGGCTCTCCGGGGCGGCTGTGTCGAGGTCCTCGTCGCTGCTCTCCACCACTTCCGCATCCACCTCGCCGCGCTCGGCGGGCGTCGTCTCACGAGCAGCGCGCAGGGCCTGGGCGTGTCGGGCCTGGAGGCCCTCCAGCGAGAAGGTGGCATGCAGCTCCTGGCGAGAGTCGGCGCCGCCCATGACGAACTCCTTGAGCCTCACCATGGTGTTGAAGTCGGTGGGGTTGTCGACGCGCACGCGCCCTTCCGCCAGCGCCTCCTCGAAGCCGAGGAGGTAGCCGTCAATCATCTTCAGGGCGTCGTCCTTGGAGACGGCGATGGCGTTGGCACGCAGTTCAATCAGCTTCTGGTCCGCCTTGGTGGCGATGCGCGTCTTGGCCTCCTCGCGGCGGCGCAGGCAGTTGTGCTCCTTCGCGTAGTTGGCGACGAGGGAGGTGGCGACACCGAAGCGCTCGGCCAACTCGCGGTACGAGGCGTAGCTCGTCATCGTGCTGCCGTCTGGCAGCGTCTTCACGTCGCCGAAGACGAGTGCGCGGTCCAGCTCCTGGCGCGGGAGCGCGGGCTCCTCGGACTTGCGGGGGCGGCCCGTCTTGCGCTTCGGAGGAGGAGGCGCTTCGTCCGGCGTGGGCGTCTCGTCCAACGCGAGCGCCTCGTCCATCGCGGGCGTCTCGGCCGGCTGCTGGCCCGCGAGGAGGCGCTTGCGGCGGCCGAGACAGTCGTGCTGCTGGGCGTACTTGGCGACAGCGCTGTGGGCCACGCCGAAGCGCTCGGCCAGCTCGCGCAAGGAAGGGAAGCGGCGCTTCACGCGGCCTCGCGTGGTGGGCACCTCCTCACCTTCCACGAGGAGCCTGTCCACCTCGTCATGGGGCAGCCGAGGGCCTTCGGCCTTGGTGGGGCGCCCCAGCTTCTTGAGGGGCTTCTTCTGGGCCATACGCCTTCCCTCAGCAGCCTCCGGGGGGCTGTGCTGCGGCGTCCACGTCCTGGGTGCGCAGGCGCTGCATCAGCCGCGTGCGCTGGCGCTTCAGGCGCTGGTACACCCGCTCGAACTCGGTGGTGTCGCCGTCGACGAGGCGGCTGACGTAGGCGCGCAGCTTCTCGCGCCGGACGACGGTGGCCATGAGGACTTCGACGTCGCTGCGAGGCAGGGTGGCCTGGGCGAGGTGTACCAGCACGGCATCTCGCTTCACGAAGCTGCGGCGGACGCTGGGCCGTCGGACGCGCTCCACTGGCGCGGTGATGCGTGAGTCGGGTAGCCACTCGGCGAGCTGCGCCTGCGTGTACGTGTCGTGCTGTTCCGCGCGCTCCTTGCGGAGGTAGCGGAACACCTCGCGCGCTGTCTGCTGGCGCAGGCGGGCGGCAGTCCAGTCACCCCAGCGCGAGAGGGGGAAGGCGCGCGCGACGGAGAGGAAGGTGGCGAGGACGAGTTGGTCGAGGTCCTCGCGAGGCACCGCGTTGCCGATGATGCGGCGGCGCAGACGCGTCAGCATGGGGGCGTAGGCGGAGGCGAGGGTCGCCGTCCACGCCGGGCTGGAGGAGGCCTGGGTTTCGGCCACCAGGGCCCGGGTGAGGGCTTCGCGCTCCGGGTACGTCTCCTCGCGCGCGTCCGCCAGCGCGGCCAGCACCGATTCGAGCGTGGCATGGCGCGAGAAGGCCGGCCGCCGCGTGCGCGCAGCCGAGAAGACGGCCTGGTGCCGAGAGGCGAGGGCCTCCACACGCAGGAGGCCCAGGAGGTGGCCGAAGAAGTCACTCACCGAGGGCGGGCCTCCCACCACTCGCGCACCAACTCGAGGAAGTCATCCAACTGCATGGTGACGAGGGGCGGCTGCCCGTCGTCCTTGCACACGGCCAGCGGCCAGCGGCCCGGCGGGCACGTCTCCACCGCCTGTCGCATGGCCTCGCGGACGTTGGTGCGCTGGTGGGCCTTGGCTTCGACCCAGAAGCACGGCACCTCGACGTCGGACATCTCCTGCCCGGTGCGGTACTGGAGGCCGCGGCGGATGAGGGCCTCGGGCATGGCCTCGCGGAAGCGGTGGACGAGGGCTCTCTCAAAATCTGCACCCTTTCGACGGGAGGACGCGCCACTCACGAGACACCTCCCGACTCCTCCTGCAGCCGCTCCATGTGCCCGCCACGGCTCATGCGCACGGCCAAGCAGCGGGCCACCTCCAGCGCGCAGCGGGCGTCCGCCATGGCGCGGTGAGGCGTAGGCCGGTGGAGGCCGAAGCGCTTGGCCAGGGCGTTGAGGGAGAGGGACTCCACCTCGCCCGTGGCGAGCAGCGGCCACGCGAGGCTGGCGGTGTCGAGGCGGTGGTAGTCGACGCCGGGCAGGGACAGCCCGGTGCGGCGGTAGCCCTCGGTGAGGAAGCCCCAGTCGAAGCTGGTGTTGTGGCCGGCCACGAGGGTGCCCGCCAGGAGCGGCGACACGGTGGCCAGGGCCTCGTGCAGGGGCAACGCGTCTCGCCACTCCTCGTCGGAGTAGCCGCACACGGCCAGGGCTTCGGGGTGGGCGTCGGCCAGCCGGGTGGGCTTCACGCGGGCCTCGTACTCCGCTAGTACCTTGAGGCTGCGGGCGTCGACGCGAAGCACCGCCACCTCCAGCACCTCGTGCCGGGAGGCATCCAACCCCGTCGTCTCCAAGTCGATGAAGGCGAGCGTCCGCAGGTGCGGCGGGAGGCTGGGGAAGAGCGGCGGGGGGAGCGCAGAGACAGGGATGGTGTCGGAAGCGGGGTGAGCGAGCAGCACTATGCGACCTCCTTGGCCCAGAAGCGGGGCGAGTGGTGTTTGGCGGCGAGGGAGTCCAGCTCGGCCTTGAGGAGCGCGATGCGCGCGGTGCCCAGGCGCTTGCCCGCTTCCTTCAGCAGCGCTTCGAGGGCCTTCTTCTCGACGCTGGCGAGGCGCTGCACTAGCTCCTCACGGGGGAGGCCGGTGGCGCGGGCCAGCACCGCGACGGTGGGCTCCAGCGGGTAGTCGAGGCTGGTGGTGTTGAACATGCGGTAGCGCGTGCCGGCGAGGACGAGTTCGTCCTGCTCGGCAAGGTGGGCTCGGAGGACGTCCTCCAGTTCCGCCTTGCGCGCGCCGAGAATCTTCGCGAGGTGAGTGACTTCCTGACGCTCGCGGGAGACGGACTCCAAGTCGGCGGTGTCCTCGCAGACGATGCCACGCTGGCCCTCCAGCGCCCGGGCGTAGGCGGGGCAGTCGCGCCGGTGGTCGCAGTACACGCAGTTGGGGTTGAGGCGGGCGGGGAAGGACTCCGCCTTCTCCATCTGCTGGCCCAGCGTCTCGACATAGGCGAGGGCGGCGTCCAACTGCTCCTCGGTGCGCGTCGTCTCCTGGCGGATGCCGTGGCGAAGCATCCACATGGAGAGGCGCACCTTCTTGGCCCAGGGCCACATGCGGCGCGCGGCGAGGGCGTAGAGGCTCAGCTGGAGGCTGGAGTCCAACTCCTCGCGGGTGAAGAGCTGGTGGTTGGATTTATAGTCCATGACGTGGACTGTCTCGTCGTCCACCCAGTCGACGCGGTCGATGAAGCCCAGGACGGTGAAGGGGCCCACCGGCAAGCGGAACTCCTTTTCCACGGCGAGGATGTCGCGGGCGTCCACGCGGCCCTGCTGGCGGACGAAGTCCTGGAGGATGGCGAGGCCCTGCTGGAAGAGGTCCAGGCCACTGAGGCCCGAGGCGGCCCACTCCTCACGGTAGAGCTGGAGGGCGCGCTCCTCGGAGAGACGGCCCACGTACTCGATGTCGACGACTTCCTGAAGGAGCCGCTCGAGGACGGCGTGCAGCGCTTTGCCGAAGCTCAGCGGAATGCCGGGCTCGGCGGTGTGCTTGTCGAGGTAGTGGAGCTTGTAGGACAGCGGGCAGGCCTCGAAGCGGCTCAGCCGGCTGTATGACAAATGCTGGTTTCGCAGGGCGCTCATGACGTGGGCCTCCGGGCCGATGCAGTGGCGTGTCGCGAGACAGTCATCACGCTCTTTTCGAGAGACACATCAAGTCGAAGGGGAAAGGCAGCGCGGCCCCCTGCGTGTGTTTCACAGGCGTGGGGCATGCTCATGGCGACACCTCGTCCGCGGAGGCTTGCCGCTTCTCGAAGGACATGACGCGAGAGCCAGGGAAGGCAGACAGGACGCGTACCAGGGTGGCGGCGTGCTCGGGGGTGAGCTCCTTTCGGGCCTGGCCGGTGTAGGCCGGGACGAGCCACACCTCGCCGTAAGTCTCAGAGTGGAAGCACACCTCGGCGCCGAGGGACTTGAAGCTGGCGATGTCCTCGTCGTTGAGGCCGCGCAGGGCCTCCGCGTCCAGCTCCTTCACAGCGGGAGACGGCGCTGGAGGTGTGGGCTTGGAGGCAGGGGCTGGGGCGTTCTTCTTGGCGCCGGTCTCGGTCAGCGGATGCCCGAAGAGATCCACCGCAACCGGGCGAGCCTTCTCCGGAGGCGCGGGGACAGGCGGCGTGGCCACGTCACGATGAGGGCGGGCCTGCCGATTCACCTTGAGCCACTCGGTGCAGGTGCCCACGCCGGGCAGCGTGCAACCTCCGCCAAGCCGGTAGTGCAGGCAGTGCTTGCCCTCGCCGCGGACGTAGGCCTCGCATGTCACGCCAGGCGGACGTTGCTGTGCGGCGGTGGGCTGGAGGAGGTGTGTAAGGGCCATGCGCGGAAGTCGGCGGCGCGTGTTTGCCGATACACCCTACAAGCACTTCCTCTCGTCGATTTGGGACAAGGAATCTTTTTGCCCGATTTCTTTTTTGAATTTCGCGCCAGGACGCAGGCGACGTTGTGCGTTCGCCCGGGTCCGGCTACCGCACTGCCTGCACCGTCTCTCGCACTGTGGACAGCCCATGGACGGCTCGCGGACAGGTGTCTGTCCACAGTTTTCGTGAATATTTGCGAGGGGATAGGCCGCTGTGGACAGTGTGGACAGCTTTTGACGAGTACCCCTACGTGATGTGCGCGCGCACGCGATGGAGCAATGTAAATATGCGCGCACGCATACGTGTCTCTCCCCATAAAAGCTGTCCACACTGTCCACAGTGATGTTTTCGTTAAAGAATTCATGGGGATAAGTGTGGACAGAGTGCTGTCCACAGCTGTCCACGCTGTCCACACCCACTCGTGCAGTGAATCGGTTGTGTCTGGTTGTAAAGACGCACGCGGGCGGAGCATGCGGCGTGGGTGGATGCGTCCGTGCCCTGGCTTGTGAATGGCCAGAGAACGGCCGGAAACGGCCCTCTGTCGCGAGAAAGGGCCGAAGAGGCGGGGAAGCAGGGGCAACCCTTCTCCAGGGCTCCTGGAGGCCACCAGGGCCCTCCGCCAGTTGCCGGGGCGATGCGACAGCACCAGGTGCTGGCTCATGGTTGATGTGTGGCACATGGGGTGACACATGTTTCACGTGGCGTGGGCCCCAGCGTTTGGACGGTCCGTCCACGCCCCCGCACCGTGAAACAGATTCCCAACAAGCCGTTGCCTGTGAAGGCATGCGCAGCTTGCCTGGGCATGAAAGTCGCAGAGTCCGCATGCCGTGTCCCCGAATCCAGTCCGTGGCCTTTGCCGGTGAAGGACTCGAAGGGACGTCACTTGCAGCGCGATGAGACTGGCACCGAGTCTTCGATGGGCCAAGGGAGTGGGGAAGCCGTGTCGCTGATGCTGATGGAAGTGTGCTGCAGGCGGTGCCACCAGGTACTGGCCGCCCGTGATGGGGAGAGGCTTCGCCTCCTGGCTGACGAGAGAACCGTCGCGGCGAGTCATGTGGCCACCACGCTGCGCTGTCCGCGGTGCAGCCCCGGCGACGAGGTGACGGGACGCGCACTCCTCCCGTATGTGTCGCGACAGGCCCCCGTCCCCGTCACCCTGTTTCCCAAGGTGTGAGAGGCAGACGTCGGTGTGCGTGGCTGGAGTGAGGCGGCTTCAAGCAGAGCCCCCGCCCAGTTTGTCCCTCGTCAGTAGTCGTTCAACCAGGAGTCGTTGTGCGCAGGTGCTGGGCGGTCCTCGGAGAGGGCTTCCGCCAATACGTGGAGAGTCAGCGGGCGCGGCGAGCCTTCGGCCAAGCCCGGGCTTCGAGGCCCTCGCTGGCGGGCTTCGTGACGCCCGCGTCCCTCGTCGCCTACCTCAACCGGCGAGACGAGGACGCTGGCGTGAGGAACAGAGTCTTCGTGACGTTGGTGGCCATGGTGCAGGCGAGGCAGGAGGCGGAGTTGGCCTTGGCACTCCTGTGGCTGGGCCTCTGGCCCGCCCTCGACGCCATTCGCCGTCGTCGCCGTGGGTGCTTCGAGTCCCAGGATGAGCTCGTGTCAGCGCTCGCCGGGGCCTTCAGTGCGTTGGTGGCGCGTGTCGACCTGGCGCGGACCCAGCATGTGGCCGCGGCCCTCGTGCGTGGCACGGAGCGCGACGTCCTCAGGGAGAGGCACAGGGCATTGGGCGAGCAGCGCCTGCACGTACCCCTCGAGACGCTGTCGGAAGCGGATGGCTACGAGGACGCTGCCTCGTGGCCCGGCCCATTCGAGCTTCAGACACATTCTTACGCCTTCACCGTGGAGGAGCTGCGCATGTGGCTGCTCCCTCGGGTGGGGGGGGACGCCGACTTGTTGGTGTCCGTCCTGGTGCTGGAAGAAGACTGCGCCGAGGCAGGCTCGCGCCTCGGCCTTGCTCCCGCAGCGGCCCGCAAGCGTGTCCAGCGGGCCCTGCAGCGACTGCGGGAAAATGAAAAAGAAATTGGCCGAAAAGATTGTTGTCTCAAATCGGCTCGCGGGTTGGCTTGTAGGAATTGTGGATTCTGAAACAGCGGCCAGACCGGCGGCTCAGTCGAAGGCGCGGCGCGGGGTGCGGCCTTCGGATGTCCCCGCTGCGTGTCACTTGCCTTTGGGGAAGTGACGGGCCTTCGCCGGCCATGTCATTCGAGCCGAGACGCCACGTTGTCCGCCCCGGTGGACAACGCCCCCTGTATTGCCGACAGCCCAGGAAAGACTGAATGAAGACAGCTACGCGAAACAACTTCGAGCGCGATGAGACATTCGTGCGCTTCTTCGCTCGCCTCGACGGGCATCGCCTCCGGGTGGTGGGCCGGGGCGACTCAGTGCCGGAAAGGGAGGGCCGCAGCGCGTGCCTCTGCTGCGAGTGCGCCGGGGCCGAGGCCAATGACTACGTCCGCCTGCCGGGCCTCTTCCGCCGCTGGGAGATTCAGCACGTGGTGGACACCGACGCGGACTTCAACATCGAGGCGGCTGGCTCCACCGAGGACGGCACCGAATTGTTCTCGGTGTACCGGCGCGAGCGCCCCACCCATACCCATTGCGAGAAGGAGGCGTGAAGCACATGGCCAACATGTGGGAGCAGACGGCCGCAATGGCCAAGCAGCATGAGCAGCAGGGCGGCGCCTGGCTGAAGCTGGCGAATGACGGGGACACTGCCGTCGTCGTCTTCCTCGGGGAGCCGCACCCTCGCGAGGTGGTTTTCGTCGACAACAAGTTCGTCCCCTTCGACGAGAAGTTGAAGGCCCAGGGGCACAAGCCCTCGCTGCGCGTGGCCCTCAACGTGGCTGTCTACGAGACGCGGGAGGTGAAGGTGGTGGAGCAGGCCGTCACCTTCTTCAACACGCTGATGGAGCTCCGGGCGAAGTACGGCCTTGAGAAGTGGGCCTTCGAGGTGAAGCGGCGCGGGGCGGCGAAGGACCCGAAGACGACGTACTCCATCCTCCCGGACCGGCAGCTCACTCCAGCGGAGATGGCGGATTTCCAGTCGTTGCAGCAGCACGACTTGCCGAAGCTGTACGCGGCGGAGGCGGCTGGCGCGGCGAGTGGTGCGTCGTCGGCGGGCGCTTCGAACGGGAAGCCCGCCGAGCCTGTCGACGTGAAGCTCGCGCAGGCGATGGCCACTGCGCTGAAGTCACTGCCGCGCGAGGCCGTGGACCGCTTTCTCCAGAAGTTCGCCGTGCAGCGCATCCGGGACATCCCGGCGTCGAAGGGCGAGCTGGCGCGCGCCTACGTCGACTCCCTCGTCGCCGAATACTCCGCGGAGAGTGTCGCGGACGTGGACCCCTTCGGGCCGTGAGCGCGCCCCGCTGAAGTCGGTTGCCGTAGCCATGCGCGAAGGGGGCCTGCTGCGTGCCCCCGACGCGTCTCACTGAGGACGACAAGAATGGTGGAAGACTTCTCCGAAATGCACGGGGACGGGGGACGTGTTGTCTCTCGCACCCATGACTCCAGCGTGGGGGCCACTCCGTCTGCGTCTGCGCGCAACACGAGCACCGGCAAGCGGACGCTGCGCGTGCGCGTGGATGCCGGGCTGCGGCTCGCGGCGGGCGACGTACCGCCCAAGGTGCTGGAGGGCCTCTGCCGGGCGCTCTCCCTGCCCAACCCCGCGTACTGGAAGCTGGTGCGGCTGCGCAAGCGCCCCGGAGCGGAACCCCAGACGCTGTACTTCTTCCGCCAGGAGGGGCGCGAGCTGGCGTTGCCGCGCGGGGCCATTCACCTGCTGCGCCGGGCCGCGGACGAAGCGGGCCTGACGCTCTCCTTCGAGGACGCGCGGGTGCTGCCGCCCAAGCGTCTGGCGAAGCTGCCGGTGGTGCCCCTGCGCGACTACCAGGCCGAGGCCGTGGAGCGCCTGGTGAAGGCCACCCAGGGGATTGCGGTGCTGCCATGCGGGGCTGGGAAGTCTGTCCTCGCCGTGGGGGCCATCGCCCGCCTGCGCACGCCGACGCTCATCCTCGTCCACACCTTGGATTTGGCGGAGCAGTGGCGTGAGCACGTGCGCGAGCGCCTGGGCCTGGAGGCAGGCCTCGTGGGCGCGGGCGAGGAAGAGGTGCGGCCCGTCACCGTGGCCGTCGTCCAGTCTCTGGCTCGGTGGGACGAGGCGAAGCTCGACGCCTTCCTCCAGGGCTTCGGCCTGCTCGTCCTCGACGAGGCTCACCACATCGCCGCGAGTGCCTTCCACCGAATCGTCGACCGCTGCCCCGCGCGTTACCGGCTGGGCTTGACGGCGACGCCCGAGCGAGAGGACGGGCTGACGCCGCTCTTGCGCCTGTACCTGGGCGCGCCGTTGGCCGTGGTGAAGCACGAGGACCTCGTCGCGCGCGGCGTGCTGGTGGTGCCCGAGGTGCGCGCCGTGAAGACGGCCTTCGACTTCCCCTATGGCCGCGCCTCCGACTACGCGCCCATGCTGGAGGCGCTGGCCGAGGACAAGGCGCGCAACGACCTCGTCATCGGCGCCGTGGCCCGTGAAGCCTGGGCAGGCCACCTGTGCCTTGTTCTCACGGGGCGGGTGGACCACTGCGAGCTGTTGGCGCAGCGGCTTTCGGCCACGGGCCTGTCGGCCGCCGCGTTGACGAGCGGCGTGTCGCGCGAGGCGCGCAAAGCCCTCCTGGACCAGGCCCGCGCCGGGCGCGTCCGTGTGCTGGTGGCCACCAGCCTGGCCGATGAGGGACTCGACTTGCCGCGCCTCTCGCGCGTCTTCCTGGCGTACCCCGGCCGCGCGCGTGGACGCACCGTCCAGCGCCTTGGACGCCTCATGCGCCCGCACGAGGAGAAGAAGAGCGCCGTCCTCATCGACTTCGTCGACGCGAAGGTGCCGCTGCTCCGGCGCCACCACGCGGAGCGCTGCCAGCAGTACGCCACTGTGCTGGGGGTAGGAGCAGCGCCCGCGGCTGTCCCTCATTGAACCAAAGCAAGGAGTGCACACCCATGACGACGACATCTACTGAAACCACTCCCAATCCCGAATCCATCCGTTCCACCTGGCGGTGGCTGGCGCACACGCAGCACGGCGTAAGCGAAGTCCGCGTCATCCGCCCGGGCGGCGGAGGCATTGTTGCCATCGGCTTCTTTGACGACGAGGAGGACTTCGTCGCGGCCTGCGTCGAGGCCAACGTCGCCGGCAACGTGTACGTGGGTATTCAGCCGCGACCCCGGCGCCTGCTGGAGCTGGCCCCCAATGTCCTCCGTCCGTTGCGCAGCGGCGCGGGCAGCAAGGACATCGAGGTGGTGACGGCCACGGTGGTGGACCTGGACCCCGTGCGCCCCAAGGACACGGCCAGCACCGAGGACGAGCTCTCGCTGACGCTCCAGGTGGCGGAAGCCGCCTCGGCTTGGTGCGAAGCGCAGGGCCTCGTTCGCCCACGGCTGATGATGAGCGGCAACGGGGCGCAGCTGTGGTTCGCCCTGCCACCGCAGTCCCTGGCGGGAGAGGCTCAGGAGCGCGTGCAGGCGGGCCTGAAGGACTTCGAGGCCGAGGTGCGCGCCCGCTTCGCCACCGAGCGCGTGCGCGTGGACTCCATCCACGACGTGGCCCGCATCATCAAGGTGGTGGGCACCGTCGCCCGGAAGGGGGCGGGGACAGCGGAGCGGCCTCACCGAGCGGCTCGGGGGCTCGCCGGCTTCGAGCGCGTGGAAGACGCGGTCCTCCTGGAGCGCCTGCTGCGCGCGCCGGTGCAGCAGCCCGTGGCAAACCTGGCGCGTCCGGCCCAGGTGACGTTGCCGCTGGCTGCCTGTACCTCGGCACCGCAGGGGGCGGTGAAGGCCCTCCGGACGGAGACGGGGGAGTACGACTGGGCGCAACCGGTGGAGATGTGCGGCCCGGTGCAGCGCCTGTGGGAGCAGGGCGCGGAGGATCGGAGCGTCGCCATCTTCAACATGGTGCGCTTCTTCGCGCACAAGCAGCTCGGCCTCGATGAAATCACCGAGCTTGTCCTCGAGTACGACCGCCGGGGCCTCGGGAAGCTGAAGGGGAGAGACGGCAAGGCGTACATCTCCAAGGCCTACGAGAAGGTGATGGCCACCGCCCGCGAGGATGGGGCTGTGGCGCCGCCCTGCCACTCGCTCCAGGGCCTGGGCTTCTGCCGCGTCAACCGCGAGCCGGACGTGCGCTGCGAGCTGTACGACGTCGTCTTCGACATCGAGAAGGCCGTGGAGGCGCTCGCCACGGTGCCGGCCCAGGACGTGGAGTACCGCCTCAAGCCGATTCTGGAGGCCATCGCCCACCGTCCTCCGTCCGCGCAGGAGAAGTACCTGGGCCTGCTGGAGGTGCGCACGGGCTTGCCCGCGCAGAAGCTGCGGCTGTCCATGGCCCGTGCCGTGCGCACTTCAGCAGCGGGAGAGGGTGCGGAGGGCGCGGACTCCAAGGGAGGCGGGAAGGGCAGCAGCGGCGACGACACCATCGACGGCGAGGTGTACGAGGACGCCTACTGCTACTACACGGTGTCGCAGCGGGGTGAGGCGAAGGCCATTTCCTCCTTCACCTTCACGCCCAGGGCCGTCGTCGAAACCGAGGAGGGGGAGGTGTTCCTCGGGGACATCCGCACGGACAAGGGCACCCACTTGGACGGGGCGCGCCTGCCGCGACGGGCCTTCAACTCGCGCAAGGAGCTGCTGCACCACCTGCCTTCCGTCCACACGCAGTGGACGGGCAGCGACAACAACGTGCAGGGCCTCTTGCGTGTGGTGGCTCGCCGGCCGGCGCCGCGGCTGCCAGGCACCACGATGCTTGGGGACTTCAAGCGGGGAGCGCACCACGTCTGGGTGGCGCCTGAGTGCACCATTGGGGTGGGGGGCTTCCTCTCAGACTCCCCCGTGGCGTACCTGCCGAATGGCACCTCGCTGGAATCGCGCATTCGCTACGAGGCCACGGACGACGACACCTTTCACGAGGTGGCGAGCACGGTTTTCGAGTGCCTCCTGAAAATCAACACACCCCAGGTGGTGCTGCCCATGCTGGGCTGGTTCTTCGCCACGCCCATGAAGCCGCGCCTCATGGAGAAGGTGGGCTCCTTCCCACTCCTCTTCATCCACGGGACGCAAGGCAGCGGCAAGTCGAGCATGTGCACCGACGTCTTCTGGCCCCTCTTCGGCGTGCCCTCCTCCGACGCCTACAGCGTGACGGAGACGGAGTTCGCCCTGGTGAAGCTGCTGTCTGCCACGCGCTCCGTGCCGGTGGTGGCCGACGAGTACAAGCCCTACGACATGCCGCTGCACCGCCTCCAGATGCTGCACCGCTACATGCGGCGCCTCTACCGCGGGGAGACAGAGGAACGTGGCCGCTCGGACTTGTCGGTGGTGAGCTACCGCCTGCAGGCGCCGCTGTGCGTGGCCGGCGAGACACGCCCCACGGAGGCCGCTCTCCTCGAGCGCCTTCTCACCGTCAACCCCGAGAAGGCGACGCTGAAGCGGCGTGACTGCCGGGCGGCCTTCCGCAAGTTGAAGGCCGCCAACCTGGCCCTCTTCGCGCCTCGCTACATTCAATTCTGCCTGGGGCGAAACTTCGACGCGGACTACCGCGTGGCCCGCACCGTGGCGGACGACTTCCTTGAGGGACGTGAAGTACCACCGCGCGTCGTCGACAACGTGGTGGCCATGCTGCTGGGGCTGCACCTCTTCGAGACATTCGCCCAAGAGTGCGGCTACGCGCTGCCCGTGGACTTGGGGGCCCGCGAAGCAGTCAATGCCGTGCTGGCGGACATCCTTGAGACGGAAGCCGGGGTGAAGAATGCCCTCGACGTCTTCCTGGAGATGCTGAGCGTCATGGCCGTTCAGGGAGAGTTGCGGCACCGGGTGCATTACGCCTTCGAGGGCGAGCGCTTCTGCCTGCACCTGGAGAGCGCCTACGACGCCTTCCGCGCCCACTGCAAGCGCATCGACTACGAGGGCGAAATCGTGGACACGAAGGCGCTGCGGCGCCTGCTGCACGAGAATCTCCGCGAGGGTGGCTACGTCGTCGCCCTGAATGAGCGCATCTGCTTCGACGGGCGGATGAACCGCCGCCGCGCCGTGGTGATGGACTTGTCTCGCACGCGCCTCGTCTCGGCAGAGGACTTCCCGCACTCCCACGACTGGCGTGCGCGCAATGGCGACTACACGGCGGATGACGCCAACGGATAGCCGGCCCGAGCGGTGAGTGCCCTACGGCTGGCAGCCGTGGGGCGTGGAGACGCGTGGGCGTGTCCCCAAATGATTGCAGGTGGTTCTTGTCAAGGTGATGGACCCGAGAATGTCAAAGCAGGTTGGGGCTGACGTCACGGTGGCTGAGCGGCCAATCCCCGTGCGGCAACGCCGCGAGGATGCAGTGGACGTGCTGTCCGAGGCCCTCTGGGAGCTGTGGTTGCGTCGTCATGCACAGCCGCAACGACAGGCGCCCGCGTGGGGCGCGGAGGAGAGCGCGCATGACTGAGCCGCGGACTCTCGACTTGTCTTCTTCTGGGGACAGAGCGTCCATGGCTTTCGCCCGAGGGCGTGCTGCCCCGGACGAAGGAGACACCACCATGGCGAAGAAGGGGATTGCGCGGGCTGCGCGCAAGGAGCTGGCGGACGTGCCACAGCAACTGGCCGCGCTGGCCAGCATGTCGGTGCCGGATTTGGCGGCGAAGTACCTGGAGCTGTACGGCGAGCCCACGCGCAGCCGCAACCGGGACTACCTCAAGAAGCGCCTGGCCTTCCGGATTCAGGAGCTGGCCGAAGGGGGCCTCTCCACGCGCGCCGTCGCGCGCATCTCGGAGTTGGGCGACAAGCTGCCCGAGCGCTGGCGGATGCGGCAGGTAGAGGAGACGAAGCCCGCCGAGCCGCCGCCTCCTTCTCCAGTCGCTGCGGACGGGCGCGACGCACGCCTGCCGCCACCGGGCACGGTGCTGACACGCGTGTTCAAGGGGACGCAGCACAAGGTGACGGTGCGCGAGGATGGGATTGAATACGAGGGCCGGCTTCACCGCAGCCTCTCCAGCGTGGCCAAGCTGATTACGGGCACGGCCTGGAATGGCTTCTCCTTCTTCGGCCTCAAGGACGGCAGCCCGAAGGCGGTGACGTCATGAGTGGCCCCGCCTTCTTCCAAACGTACATGGGCCAGCGCTTCTACGAGACGACGATGCCGCAGCTCGTCCGCCAACTGGGGCGTCTCAACGACAACCTGGAGCGACTGGTGCTCGTGGCGGAGCGCCTCACCGGGCAGAAGCAGCCCGCGAACGCCGAGCCAGTGGAGTCGCCTGGGAATTCGGAGGGGAGATGAGGAAGAGCAAAGCGACACCAACGGACGCGAAGCGCTGCGCCGTCTACACGCGCAAGTCCACGGCGGCGGGCCTGGAGATGGAGTTCAACTCGCTGGACGCCCAGCGCGAGTCCTGTGTCGCCTACGTGCAGCGCCAGCCCGGCTGGGTGTTGGTGGATGAGAGCTACGACGACGGCGGCTTCACCGGCGCCAACATGGAGCGGCCCGCCTTCCAGCGGCTGTTGCAGGACGTGGACGCGAGGCGGGTAGACGTCGTCGTTGTTTACAAGGTGGATCGCCTCTCGCGCTCCCTTCTCGACTTCGCGAAAGTCATGGAGCGATTCAACGCGGCAGGCGCCTCCTTCGTCTCGGTGACGCAGAACTTCAGCACGGCGGACGCCATGGGGCGACTCACCCTCAACATGCTGATGTCCTTCGCCGAGTTCGAGCGAGAGATGATTTCGGAGCGCACGCGGGACAAGGTGGCCGCCGCGAGGCGCAAGGGGAAGTGGACGGGAGGGCGCGCGCCGCTGGGCTACGAGGTGAAGGACAAGCGCCTCATGGTGAATGAGTACGAGGCGGTGGTGGTGCGGGAGGCCTTCGAGTTGTACCTCCAGCACCAGCAGGCCTCGGCGGTGGCGCGCCTCCTCAACGAGACGGGGCGCAAGACGAAGCGGTACGAGGCCCAGAGTGGTGCCACGCGCGCAGCTCGAAAGTGGACAACGCAGGACGTGCTGCGCCTCTTGAGGAGTCCGCTGTACGCGGGCTTCGTGCCGTATGGCGACGAGACGCACCCGGGCGAGCACCCGGCGATTGTAGACAGGGCCACCTTCCACCGCGTGAAGGACATGCTGGATGGCCCCGGCATCCAGTACCACGGGCGCAACCCCGACTACGTGCTGCGAGGCCTGTTGCGCTGCAGCCTGTGCGGAGAGGCGATGACGCCCGGCAGCACGCGTAAGGGCGAGCGCGAGTACCGCTACTACCGCTGCGTCACCCGGGACAAGCAGGGGAAGGAGGGGTGCCGGGCCGCGCCTCTTCCGGCAGCCGCCCTGGAGGACTTCGTCGTCGCGCAGCTGCGGGATGTTTCGGTAGGTGACGGCTTCGCCGCCCAGGTGCATGCCCGCCTCACGGCGCGGTTGGAGGAGAAGCACCAGGCTCTGCGCGCGGAGCGCGCGCAGCTTCCGAGAGACTTGGCCAAGCGCGCTGGGGAGTCGAGGAAGTGGGTGGACTCCCTCGCCAAGCTGGAGGGGCCAGCCCGGCGCCTCGTTGAGGAGAAGCTGACGGCCGCGGAAGAGGAGGTCGCCGGCATGCGGAAGCGGCTGGCGGAGGTGGAGCGCGCCCTGGACGCCATTGAGGGGGAGAAGGTGGAGGCTGCGTGGGTGGCCCAGGCCCTGGGGAACTTCGACGCGGTGTGGGACGCCCTCACCTCCACGAATCGGGGGCGCCTACTGCGGGCCCTCGTCGGCCGGGTGGTGGTGAACGAGGCGACGGGCAAGGTCGACGTGCATATGGCCCACGTTGGTGAGGCCGCAGCGACTGGGCGCGAGGAGGTGGCGGCGTGAGCGCGAGCCCCGAGTCTCAGCCGGCGGAGGCGGGCCTCGTCAGCGCGCACTTCCACCGCGTGCGTCGCGCGAAGGTGGTGCGCCTCCGAGGGGGGGCGCCACCCCCGCCGCGAGAGGTGGCGCGCCGGCCAGCACACGTCGCGCGAATGCTGGCCCTGGCGCACCACGTGGAGTCCGTCATTGGGCGGGGCCTCGTGGCGAGCGCAGCGGAGGTCGCAGGTCAACTCGGCTTTACCCGAGCGCGTGTGACGCACTTGCTGGACTTGCTGCTGCTGGCTCCGGACATCCAGGAGGAAGTGCTTTTCTTGGAGGCTGTGGAAGGGGAGGAGCCTCTCAGCGAGCGAGGCCTCCGGGCCATTGCGCACGCGGGGACGTGGGAAGCGCAGCGCGAGCGGTGGCGTAAGGTGAAGGCTTCATTTTGAGACGGGAGTCCGGATGCCTGGACTTCTTGGTGTAGCGTGAGTGCAAGAGGCTGAATTGTTGTCCGTGTTGAGAGTGCGCGGGCTGTACGCCCCGCGCAGAAAGTGAGCGAGAGCACATGCAGAGCGACATGAAGAGCATCATCCAAGCTGCGGTGACGGAGGCGGTGGAGAAGACGCTGGGCCGGCAACTGGAGCTGCAGGAGCGGCAGGTGGAGTTGCTGGAGCGGATTGCTCGATTCCTGGGCGTTGAGCCTGGCCGCGCCCAAGCGGCGCCCGTGCAGAAGCGCACGCCCGCGCCTGTGCCCACGGCGAAGCACACACACGCGCCAGAGCCCGCGGCCACGCCGAAGCGCACGCCCTCGGTGCCCGTGCGGAAGTATGTGAGGCCGGAGGCTGCGCCGAAGCCCACGCGGGCCGGCCCCGCGCCCCGGAAGAGCCGGGGGCGCCCGCGCGCAGCGGGACGCACTGCGACGGCCGCAGCCCCCAGCGCCAGTCCAAGCCCCGAGGCGCCCGTCTCCTTCGCGGTGGGACAGGAGGTGCGCTACAAACAAGGGAGGGGCGCCTTCAATGCGAAGGTGAAGGCCGTCGACGAGAAAGCGAAGACGGTGACGGTGGCGCGCGTCTCCGACGGCAAGCAGGTGGTGCGCCCCTTCGACAAGGTGACGTCCGCCTGACGCGAGCTGCGGGGTAGGGTTGGGCTGAAGAGCGTGGCTCTCAGCCGACAGAAACCTGAAGAAAAGTGCCTGTGGGACTACACGGACAGCATGGTGGTGGAGGCCCCCCCGCATCCACCACCATGCTGTCCGCAGAAACGCAGCAGCGATTCTCGGCGGGACAGTTGTCCGAGTCGGATGTCTTCTGTGGGGAAAATCTGCCCCGTCCCGAATGTGCAGACTACCGACCCCGGAGTCGTAAGAGGGTGCGTCTAGCGAACACTGCCCGGGTGGAAGCACCCGGTGCTCGCTCTCCTTGCTGAGGCTCGCCGGCCATGGCGTCGAGCTGCCCCTGGGCGATGGCGCGGTAGTGGGGCACGACTTCTACGGCGAGCACGTCCCGCATCTCCTGGCGGGCGCTGTCGAAGTCCCCCTTGTCCTTGTGCTGGTACATCCGGTGCAGCGCGTCCATGAGCCGGCGAGTGCTCTCGCGGATGCGCCTGGACTCCTCTTGCAACAGACTCAGCGCCCCCTCTTCCGTGGTGAGCGCGCTCCCGACTTCGCTGGCGCTGATGCCTACCTCGGCGGCCGTGCGCTTCAGCAGCGCCTTCTCCTTCCGCGTGAGGGCCAGGCGCTCTCCTTCGGCGAGGACACGACGCGCCAGTGCGCGAATCGGCCCCCAGTCAATGGTTTTACTCACGATGCATGTTTCCTTTGCGGGCTACCCAGCCCAGCGTGTGAGGCCAAGACTGGGGTCTCTTTCACCCTGGATTGAGATAGACGCACTTGAGGTGGCCTGTCCGCTACGAGTGGTAGAGGGCTTCACAGATTCCCGAAGGTCATGTTAATTAGACGGTCGAGTCAACTAGACCTAGTAAGCTTCGGGAGAGTTGCCCGCGACGGCGAATGTCGGTGACGGTGGGGCCGCGCCCCTTCTTTCAGGAGGATTCACAGCCATGACGAAGCGTTCGGAAGATGAAGTGTCGACGGAGGAGTTCCCGCCCCGACCCCCCACACCGCCCAGCCCCAGCTCGCCGCACTTCCTCTTCGTCGTGGATGACGTTCGCTACGAGGCGGTGGGGGAGCTTGAGGTGCGGTCGAATGGCGAGAAGCTCCTGAAGGCGGAGCGGCGAGTGGCGGATGGAGTCCTGGCCGGCCCCTGCCTGGTTCGCCGGATTGCCACCCCCTCTACGTACATGATGCGCACGCGGCTGATTGAAGAGGTGCAGTTGGCTTTCCGGCTCAACCACCCCAACATCGCTCAAGTCTTCCACATGCAGGTGGATGAGGAGGCGGACGCCCCCTTCGCAGTCATGGAGTACGTGGGTGGGCCCTCGCTGGAGACGCTGGTGACTGCGGCGTTGGTGCGAGGCAAGCCCCTCTCGGAGGGATTTGCCTTGTACGTCGGGGCGGAGGTGGCGGACGCGCTGCACTACGCGCACACGCTGACGTCGGAGGAGGGCGTGCCCCTGGGCATTGTCCACCGCGACGTGAGTCCCAGGAGGCTTGCACTGGGGCAGCATGGAGAGGTGAAGGTGCTGGACTTCGGCGCGGCGTACTCGCTGATGGTGGGGCGGGAGGAGTCGCCGGAGAATCTGCTGCGGGGGGACGTGGCCTACGCCTCTCCGGAGTACCTGCGCAAGGAAGGGCTGACGCCGCGCTCCGACGTCTTCAGCCTGGGGGTGTTGCTGGTGGAAGTCCTCACGAGCAAGCACCTCTTCGAGGTGCATGACGTCCCGGTGGTGGCGTCGAAGGAGACGCGGTTTGTCACGGAGTCGCCGCCCACTTTGCCGCTGCAGCAGATGCAGGCCCTCATGGAGACATTCACTCCGGATGTCGTCGAGAAGGCGGTGGCCCACCTTAGTGAGGACCTCAAGGCGGTGCTGCACACGGCCCTGCGCCTCAACCCCGAGGAGCGCTTCGCGACAGCGGCGGACATGCGGGATGCGCTGCGTGGTGTCGCCCACGCCCAGCTCCGTGCGCCCTATGGGCGCGCGGAGGCCGCCAAGGAGGCCGCCCTCGTGGTGTCCGAAGGCGGGGTGCTGCGGGACTTGGTGGAGTTCGGCGAGGCCGGCCTCTACCCGGATGGGCTGGAGAAGCACGAGCTGGGACTTCCAAAGAAGGAGTAGGCCGCCGATGCTCTGCTTTCGCCTACTGCGCAATGGCCGGCACGTCGCAACCGCGGGAGTGTCGGGCTTCGGTGTCGTCTCCGCCATTCTGACGTGGGCGCGCCGCCCCGATGATGAGACTCGCGACAACCCGGGGGTGGACCTCCACCTTGGGGGCTCCGTGGGCAGGGAGTACCGCGAGCACCTGAAGTGGTGTTACGCCAAGGATATCCGTGCGGGCGACGTCCTCACGGTGGAGGTGCGTGAGGACTTGGAGCCTGACCCTCCGAAGGAGAGACGCCTCGACGAGGAGGCGGGGCTGGATGATGTGGCCCGCCTCCACCTGAGGAAGAAAGCCCTGGAGGCGCAGCTCGCCGATGTGAATGAAGAGCTGGCGGAGCGCGGCGCGGCGTAGCGGGGGGCCTCCTCCTTCGGACAGGGAGGCGCTCCGTCATCGCCGGAGCCGCTCGGGTTGTGGGTGAGGGTTCGGTGCAGGGCCCCGAGGCATGGGGCCCTGCACGCCGGGCCTGCTTCTTTCTCGGAGACGCCGGAGCGCCGGCCGCAATCTGCCTGGCGCTGGAGGGGCGGGGCCTTCGGGGCGCTGCTTCAGCGGGCCAGCTCGGTGGTGATGCGGACGAGGGCGTCCAGCTTCGACGCGTCGAGCTTCCGCGCGAGGAAGATCAGCCGACGCAAGGTGACGTCGTCGTCCGGCCGTGTGGGACTGCCGCTGCTGGGGGACTCGGTGAGTCCCATCAGGTCCTCGGGGCTCACCATCAACTCGATGCACAGCTTCTTCAGCGTCTCGACGCTGGGAATCATCAGCCCGCGCTCAATCCGGCTGTAGACGGCAGAGGCCAGCCCCACGCGCTCCGCGACTTGGACCTGCGTCAGACTCATCTGCTCCCGAGCGAGGCGGGCGATGCTTCCAAGGTGCGCTGCCAGCTGTTGGTTCATAGGTACAAGGGAGTATACCTGGGTTGCGCGTTGTCAAGGGAGTACAATCCATCAGCGCTCACCCGACAGGAGTTGAATGAGGGCAAGGGCCTGGCGCCCGTTCAGCTGGCGCACGCGGCGTCGCAGGGCGTCCTTGGCGATGGCGCTCGTGCCCGGCGGCAGCGAGTAGGAGAAGCCCAGCAGCTCGTTGGGGGTGGTGCAGACTACGGTGCACAGGCGGTACAGCGTCGGGACGCTGGGAAGCATCAGTCCCCGCTCGAGCCGGCTGTAGGCATTGCGGGAGATGTTGATGAGCGTCGCCACCTCTGTCTGCTGCAAGCCCGCGCGGAGGCGGGCCTCGCGCAGGGCCCCGCCGAGGATGACAGGTAAAGGGCGGGCGCGTCTCTTCGGAGGGGCGAAGGTGAGGGCGTCAGGGGGGATGTGCATATCAAGTAAACTATACCTGATAGTCTAGTCGACATCACCTTGACAGCCGAGTCGGAACCTTTCGGGGCTGTGGTTGGGGGTGGGGGAGACTTCGCGCGATTTCCCCGGGCTTCTGGTAACGTGGGCCGGCGCCGGGGAGGGTGTCGCATGCGCGTGGCCGCAGTCCTGCTGTCCTACAGAGTCTCCAGGAGGAAGTCGCCATGAGGGA
>NZ_VHLC01000116.1:0-25922 GCF_006547355.1 Myxococcus sp. AB036A
CTCCCATCCCGCCGTCCTCACCGCCCAAAGGACCGTCGTCGCGTCCCAGGGCCTCACCGACGCCACCCTGCGCTTCGAGGCACAGGTGACAAGCCCCGGAGAGGGGGTGGTGAAGCGCGCCGACTACGAGCTCGTCGCCGACGGCCAGGTGGTGAAGACAGGCACCGCGACGCTGGACGTGGCGCTGACGCCCGGCGAGCCCACGGACCTCTCCTTCGAGGAGCGCGCGCCCTACGTGAAGAACGAGGACGACCTGGCGCGGCTGAGCGCCCAGGGAGGCACGCTGCTGCTCGCCCTGCGCGGCACCCTCGTCGTGCGCTCGGGAGACCAGGAGCAGACGATTCCCTTCGCCGCCAGCCGCGCGGCGCGGGTGCCCCGGCTGCCCACGGTGGTGGTGGAGGAGTTGGACGGGGCGCGCTACTCGGATGAGGAGGTCCAGCTCAACCTCCGCCTGGGCGTGCGCAACCCCAACCCCTTCCCGCTGCGGCTGGAGGGCCTGACGTGGACGGCGTCGGTGGCCGGCAAGACGCTGGACAGCGGCACGCTGGCGCAGGCTGACACCGTGGACGCATCCGCCACGGGCGTGTACCCGGTTGAACTGGCGGTGACGAAGGACACCTGGGGCCCGGAGGTGAAGGCGCTCATCTCCAAGGGGCTGCTGCCCTACGGGGTGACGGGTGAGGTGACGGGCCCGCTGCTGCGCGTGCCGTATTCGCTCACGGGCAAGGTGAAGCTGAACGTCTCCCGGTAGAGTGGGACGCCGTGCCCATCTACCTGTTGAGTGACGAGCACCCGGAGCTCTTCCCACCCCCGGAGCGCGCCGACAAGAGCGGCGTCGTCGCCGTCGGCGGTGACTTGCGTCCAGAGCGGCTGCTGGCCGCCTACGCCCACGGCATCTTCCCCTGGTACAGCGAGGGAGACCCCATCCTCTGGCACTCGCCGGACCCGCGCTTCGTGCTGTCGCCGGACAAGCTCCACGTGGGCCGCTCGCTGCGCAAGACGATGGCCCGCGGCGTCTACGAGGTGCGCTACGACACCGCCTTCCGGCGCGTCATCACCGAATGCAGCCAGGTGCCTCGGCCCGGACAGACGGGCACCTGGATTACCGAAGAGATGATGGAGGCCTACGTCACGCTCCACGAGGCGGGCTTCGCGCACTCGGTGGAGGCGTGGGCGGAGGGCGAGCTGAAGGGCGGCCTGTATGGGGTGTCCCTGGGCGCGGCCTTCTTTGGAGAGAGCATGTTCGCGCTGGCCCCGGACGCCTCGAAGGTGGCCTTCGTCACCGCGGCGGAGCGCTTCCAGGGCTGGGGCTTCCAGCTCATCGACTGCCAGGTGGAGACTGAACACCTGGCCCGCTTCGGCGCGGAGAACTGGCCCCGCAGGCGCTTCCTCACGGCGCTCGCCCGAGCGATGAAGGAGCCCACCCGGCGCGGAAAGTGGACGGAAGAGGCGGCGGCCGGCCCCTGAGCGCCCTGCGCTTTCGAAATGGCGCGGGCCCCTTTGAATATCGGAAGCGGCGGGCCGTCACGGTCCCACGCCACCGCCAGAGGAGCCGCCCATGCGATGGAGTTCCGCCCTGTTGCTGCCGCTGTGTCTCGCCACCACCGCCTGCGGCACGTCCGCGAAGCACCAGGCGCTGCTCGAACGCCGCGACGCCATCCGGCTGGCGGACGTCGAGCGCGAGGAGGGCGCCCGGGAGCAGTACCGCAGCAGCTCAGGCTTCCAAGACACGCGCTGGGGGATGACGAAGGACGAGGCCATGACCGCGCTCCCCATCCACGCCTGGGTCATCAATGCATGGGGGGACGTGCACGTCGCCGACGTCGTGGCCGGCCGCCGCGCGGACGCCTACTACGTGTTCGCCCAGGGACAGTTGGCCGAGGTCACCCTCCACTTCCGCGCGCCGGGCGCCGTCCGCGACAACTTCAACGCGGTGGCGGAGCTGCTCACCATGAAGTACGGCAAGCCCGCGTCCAGGGAGGACTCGGCGCTCGACGCGGAGGGGCGCCTGGCGCTGGCGCAGATGGCCAACAACCTCTCCGAGGCCTCGGCGAACTACCACGCGTGGCGCTCCGGCGTGCAGCCCAGTGGCCCCGCCGTGGACAACTTCGGCCGGCAGATGGAGGCCAACGCGAGGACGGACGCCGCCCTCGCGGTTCACGAATACCTGCTGCGGAGCACCTGGACCGAAGCCGAAACGGAGCTGCGGCTCACCGGCAGCCAGGAGCCCGGGGCGCGCAGCCTGACGCTCACGTACACGAGCCAGAGGCTCAAGCCCTACCTGTCCAAGGAGCTGGCCGTCCGCGACCAGCAGCGCAAGGTGCAGCAGTCGCGGGAGCTGTAGCCGCTCCACTCTGAAGGCGCCACGGGCGAGGACGCACCGCGGCGCTCAAGGACCGAGCGAAACGACCCAGTCCCCGGCGTACTGGGACGTCATGGGCGTGCGGGCCAGCGGCGGACAGCATTGGAAGTGCTCGTCAAAGCTCGCGATGTCCGCGCGCTCGGAGCGCTCCGCGACGGCACCGAGCAGCGGGTCCATGTGTCGCGAAGCAGGGAGCGCCCACTGCGCGAGGCGGCAATGCGCGAGCAATCGCCTCCAGTCCTCGCCGGCTCGGCAAGGACTCAACCCCGACGCCCCTACTTCTTGCACGGTGACAACGTGCGCTTCCCGTACGCCAGCTCCTCCTCCGTGGGGCTGCCGTAGCGCACCGCCTTCGGCGCCACCTTGGGCTTCGCGGCGTCATGGACGTTGAGCACGCCCAAGGTGCGGCTGAGGACGGTGCGCAGCCCGGTGCTGTCATAGAGCGCGCCGAAGAAGGCCCCGCCGGAGCGCATTGGAAGCGGCGCCAGCGCCCCCGCCGGCCGGAGCAGCAGCGCGGTGTGGTCCTCCGTGGCCCACTCGCAGGGGTCCTTCTTCCCGTCGTGCTTCATCCACGACACCGCGATGTCGAACACGGCGCTGCCGTCATCCCACCGGCTGCTGAAAATCTCCCACTTGCGCTGGCACTCCGGGGCCTCGCACGACGCGCGCTCGGGAATCACGTCCGACAGCTCCAGGGGCAGCCCCCGGCCCTCCTCGCTGGTGGAGTTGTCGTCGGCGCGGCGCAGCTTGCAGCCGGTGGGCGCGTCCTTCTGGCGCAGCGCCACCGGCGTGCCCGACAGCCGGCCCGGGGGCAGCACGTCGCAGTCCACCTGAAGCTCGGACATGAGGTACGTCTTGCGGTCCGCCTCCGTCCCCATCCGCACCGCCCACCACACCACGGGCACCGCGCGGCAGGCCGCCGAATCCGCCTTGCCGAACACCCACAAGGGCACGGACGGGTCCGGCGCGCCCAGCTTCCGGACGTCCACATCCTCCGGCACCAGCTTCACGCCGGAGCGGTCCCGCTCGCTATCCGAGAAGAAGCGGTCCTTCGACTCCGGGATGATGGCCTGGTGCGCCAGCCAGCCCGAGCCCGACAGTCCCACCAGATTGCGCGCCGTGAAGGGCACCACGTCGGGGCGCTTCGGACAGCCGCGCTCGGGCTCGGCGGCCGGAAAGGTGTCCACGTCATCGAACTGCGCGGACGCCACCAGGGGCATCAACAGCGCCAGGCTCGACACCCACGCCTGCGCGGTCAACCGGACTGCCAAACGCATCGGGCTCCTCCACGAAGAAGCGGCCGCGGCCGGCTGAGGCACACGGGCGAAAGAGGGAGCCTCCCGTCATACCGCATGCCCGCGACACGCCAAGCCGAAGCCCTCAGCGCTTGCGTGACTTCTTCGGCGGCGGCAGCACCTCCACCGGAATCTCACGCTCCGCCTCCACCGCGGGCGGGGCCGCGGCCGGCGCACCGGCGTCGGTGGGCTCGGGCGGCTTCACTTCCTGAATCTGGTCGTCCAGCGGCACCCGGCCCACGGAGCGGTGGAACAACTCCCACAGCGCCTTGCGGTGCACCTCCGGCGAGCCCGCGCCCGACACCACCACGCCCGCGCCGCTGTAACGAGCCTCCAGCCCCAGCGGCTTCAACCCCTCCCCCAGCGAAGTGAGCTGCTCCTGGAGGACAGGGAGCTCGAAGGTCAGCTCCAGCTCCCGGGCCACGAAGGCGTCCGTCTTCAGCAGCTCCAGCAGTGCCAACCTGCACGCGGAGTCCTTCACTGAAACACGGAGGGAGCGCTCCGCGCCGCTCGTCGCGTTCAAATCCGGACACGCCTTGCGGGCCGCGGCCAGCCGGGGCGCGGGGTCCTCCGGCAGCGGTGAGCCCACCGTGAGGCGCCACACGGCGAAGCGGCCCCCTGCGTACAGCAGGAGCAGCGTCCGGCCCTGCTTCTGGCCAGTGAGCAACAGTTCGTTGCTCCCGGGCAGCAGCTCCGCGTCCGCCACGGAGGCGTCCGCCACCTGGACCCAGTCCACGGTGTCGAGCTTGTGGAAGCGTTCCTTCCCGGGCTCCAGGGGAACGACCAGGTCCACCGGCCACGCACGCGCGAGCGTCGGGACGAGAAGGGCCAGGAGTGCTCCAAGAGCGTACATGCGAGCGGACATCAGGGCTCCAGCGCAGTGGTATGGACCCTTAGCACGGGATAAGAACAGGGCTCTATGCCTACCTGGACCCTCTGGGTCGCCTGCCTGGCGCTGAGTTTCGTCAGGGCACTTGTCGCCGCTTCGGAGTCCGCGCTCTACGGCGTGTCCGACCTGCGAGCACAGGAACTGGCGAACACGCAGCCGGGCCGCGCGACGCGCCGGGTGCTCCGCCACAAGACGGACCGCGAGCCGGTGGCCACGGCGCTGCGCCTGGGCATGGTGCTCAGCGGATTCCAGGCCGCGGCCATTGGGGCCTTCGTCCCGCCGCGCATGCTGGACTTCAGCCGCTACGGCGAATCCGCGTGGCTGCCGGTGGCCACCGTCGCCGCGGGCGCGCTGCTGGTGGGCGTGCTTGCCACGCTCATGGAAGTCACCATGCGCGGGCTGGCCAACGGCAGCCCGGAGCGCTGGGCCCTGCGGCTGTCGGGCTTCACCTCGCTGCTGGTGACGGTGCTCTACCCGCCCATGCGCGTGGCCATGGCGGTGCTCAACCTGATGGCGCGCACCTTCGGCCGCACGCTGCGCTTCGAGCCGCCGCCCCCTCCGCTGGAGGAGCTGGAGAAGCTGCTGGCCGCCCAGGCTGCGAAGAACGAGGTCGACAAGAGCGCCCCGCAGCTCATCCGCTCCATCTTCGAGCTGTCCGACAAGCGCTGCCGCGACGTCATGGTGCCGCGCACGGAAGTGGTGACGGTGGACATCACCATCACCCCGGACGAGCTGCTGCGCCTGCTGGCGGAGGAGAACCACTCCCGCATCCCCGTATACCGGGACGACGTGGACCACGTCATCGGCGTGCTGCACGCGCGCGACATCATCCCCCTGCTCCAGCACCCCGAGCTCATCGTCCTGCAGGACATCATCCGCCCGGCGCACTTCGTGCCGTGGATGAAGCCCATTGGCGACCTGCTCAGGGACATGCAGAAGCAGAAGATCCACATGGCCATCGTCGTCGACGAGTACGGCGGCTTCATGGGTGTGGTGACACTGGAGGACATCCTCCGCGAAATCGTCGGCGACATCGGCGACGAGTTCGAGGTGGAGGAGAAGCAGGTGGAGAAGCTGGCGGACGGCAGCTTCCTGGTGGACGCCGCGCTGGAGGTGGACGCCTTCACGCAGACGTTCGGCTTCCCCCTGCCCGAAGGCGACTTCGACACGCTGGGCGGCTTCCTCTCCTCCATGGCGGGCCACCTGCCCGACGTGGGCGAGCGCTTCGCCTACAGCGGCTGGCAGTTCGTCGTGGCGTCCAAGGAAGGCCCCCGCATCGACCGCGTGCGGATGTCGCGCGTGAAGTCTGGCCTCACCAAGGACGGCAAGGCCGCGGAGTCCCGCGACGGGCTGGGGCGCGAGCTCGGCCGCGAGGAACAGGCCTCCGCGAAGAGCTGAGGCCCGGAGCGGCACCGGCCCCACTCCGGGGCCGGTCCTCACCCGCTACTGGGACCAGTAGCACTCCAGCGTCTCTCGCGCGGACTTGCCAATCAGCTCGCAGTTCTCGAAGCGGGCGCGCTCGCTGCCTCCGAGCTGCCTCCCGTAGCGGTCCGCGAAGCGCCGGAAGTAGGCATCCGGAAGCGCCTTGGAATCGAGCCGGAAGTCCGCCGGTGGGGCGCGCTCGAGCTCCAGCCGGAAGGCAATGCCCCGCCCGGCGACGAGCCGGCGGATGCTGGCCTCGTCGGTGATGGCCTGCTCCACCAGTTCGTTGAGCGGCTGCCCCAGCGACACGGCGCCGTCCTCTCCGGTGCGCCCGGTGCGCCGCGCGGCGCCCAGGGAGACGCTCCAATGCAGCGGGCCCTTGAGCGCGAAGGTCCGCTCATCACAGCGTTGAGAGCGCTCCTCTTCGACCTCGCTGGTGACGACCTCCTCCTGGCTGACGTCCTCTTCGGTGAGCGCCGTCACCAACGGGTAGATGGAGGCGAGCGCCAGCACCACGCCGAGCGTCATGGTGATGTCAACGTCGTCATCGGACGAGCCGTCGGACATCGCCATCAAGACGCCGCCACCTCCGAGCATCGCGAGCCCGCCGAGCAACGAGCCCATGGGCGGGCTGGTCGTCGTGTCGATGCGCTTCTTGCTGAACTCGGTGGAAATCTCGGTGCAGGTGGTGCGCTTCACCGCGACGCGGCCCACGTAGGACGCATCCACGACGCTCTCCAGCGTGTCGCGGTGGGTCTCTCCCAGGGACGCCTCGCGCAGGCGCTCGCCGCGCACGTACTCGGACGTCGTGCTGCAACCCGCCTGGGAGAAGAGCAACGCCGCCAGCCCCGCAGCCCCGAACCTAGAAGAGCCGGTTGCGCGCATCTTCCATTGCCCCACAAAGCCGCGAGTAGTGTTCGAGCGCCCGCTCCAGCCGCAGGCTCTTGTCGACGTCCGTCTGCCGTCCGGGGACGAAGTCCCGCACCGACGTCACGGAGAGGTCCACATAGGGCAGGCTCTGGAACTTGCCGGTGGGCTCCGCGCAGTAGCGGTTCTCCGCGCTGCACTTGCGGAACATGGAATATGTCCCGGTGTGCTTCTCCTTCACGCGAAGCCGGAGCGTCGCATCGTTCCCACCGTTGAGCCGGATGACCTCGATGGGCAGCAGCAAGCCGCGCAGGTCGACGATCTCCGTCCGCTCACGGGGCTTGTCCAGCACCATGATGCGGCAGTCCTTCACCGTGACGTGCACCTCCGAGTCGTTCCACGCCTCGATGTGCTCGCGCAGCCACGCCTCCGTCTGCGCCTTCGTTGGGTCGACCTTGCGCGAAGGAGCCGGAGGCTCAGGGGGAGGCGACTTCTCCGCGGCCAGCACGCTGCTGGAGCCCAGCAACGCCAAGGAGATGGGAAACACACATTGTCGGAAAAGCGACATGGCCAGCACGCTGGCACGTCACAGCGGCCGCCGGCAACGGACAACTACCATGACACCACATGGGTGGCGTCGACCCCACGCAAGAGCGGCGGCCTCAGTCCCCGTCCAGCGGCGGCACCCAGGCCAGCGGGAGCACGCGCTCGGACCTGAAGGGCGCGCGCCGCTCGGTGCCGCCAAAGCGCAGCACCACCCCGCCCTCCACCTGCACCCGCCGGGGCACCGGCTCCGGCCCGCCCTTGGCGCGCGCGCTGGCCAGCGGGAAGAGCACGCGCAGCGGGGCGCTCCCATCCGCCGCCAGGGGCGCCGCCACCTGCTGGGTGCCCACCGCCACGCGGCGCCCGTCCACCCGCAACGTGAAGTCCACCGCGGCCAGCGTGGCCGCGTCCGAAGCGGGGTTCGTCACCGCCAGGTCCAGGTCCAGGACACCGGTGCCGTCCTGCCGGAAGTCCACCTGGAAGCCCACCACGCGCACGGAGTCTTCATAGGCCCGCGGCCGGAGGGGCACCGAGCCCAGACACCCGGACACGGCGAGCCCGCCTCCCAGCAGCCCCAGGATGACGGCGCGGCGCGAGCGCATCTCAGCCCCCCAGCAGCGGCTGGAGCGCCTCCACCGTCAGCGGCCAACCCGCGCGCCGGGACAGGGACTCCAGCGCCTTGATGAACTCCGCCGCCGTCTGGAAGCGCCGCGCCCGGTCCGCGAACAGCGCCTTGCGCGCCACCTGCACCGCGTAGTCCGGCAGCTCCGGAGAGGACGTCAGCAGCGGCACCCGTGCGTCGCGCACCTTGTGCATCAGCTCCGCCTCGTGCTCCCCGGCGAAGAGGCGGCGACCGGACCACAGCTCCCAGAGGATGATGCCCACCGCGTACAGGTCCGTGCGCGCGTCCACCGGCAGGCCCAGCACCTGCTCCGGGCTCATGTAGGGCAGCGTGCCGCGCAGCGCGCCGGAGTCGCCGCGCATCAGCCCCTCCACCTCCGCCACGCCGAAGTCCGTGAGCTTCACGTCGCCGTTGATGCCCAGCAGCAGGTTGGCCGGATTCACGTCGCGGTGGACGATGGTGGCGCCGTTCTCCCCCACCTTGGCCCGGTGGATGTAGTCCAGCGCCTTGAGCAGACACCAGGCGATGTAGCAGGCGGACTCGGGCGGCATGGCCGCGCCGGCCTTCACCAGCAGCTCCTGCATGTAGCCCAGCGTCCGGCCACTCACGAGCTCCTGCACCATCAGGTAGTCCGGCCCCGCCTTGAACAGGCGGTAGGTGCGGACGATGTTCGGATGGCGCAGGCGGACCGTCAGCTTCGCCTCGTCGACGAAGGCTTTGACGTAGGCAGTGTCGCTGCGAAACGACGGGTGCAGCCGCTTGATCACAATCTCGTCCGGTTCACCCGGTGAGCGCTGCGTGGTGACCCGGGCTCGCGCCTGGTACACCTCCGCCATGCCGCCCACCGCCAACCGGCCGACCACCTCGTAACCACCCAGGTCCGGAGCATCCGCCACGGCACAACATTACTGCGAATTTCCGTCCGCACCCACTATTCCGCCACCAGGTCGTGGAAGAGCGCCTCGTAGCGGCGGCCGGACGCCCCCCAGGAGAAGTCCTTCTCCATGCCCCGGCGCCGGAACTCGTCCAGGCGCGACGGGTCCGCGTAGAGGGCCAGGGCGCGGCGGATGGCCGCCAGCAGGGCGGACTTGTGGAAGGCCTCGAAGAGGATGCCGTTTCCGTCCAGCCCTCCCTCCACCGTGTCCACCAACCCGCCGGTGGCCCGGACGATGGGCACCGTGCCGTAGCGCAGCGAATACATCTGGTTCAGGCCGCACGGCTCATAGCGGCTGGGCATGAGGAAGAAGTCCGCCCCCGCCTCCACCAGGTGGGAGAGCCCGGGGTCGAAGCCGATGTGCACGCCCACCTGCTTCGGGTAACGGGCCTGCAACGCGAGCAGCCCTTCCTCCAGGGGCCCTTCGCCACTGCCCACGCCGACGACGCGGATGTCCGCGTGGAGCGCGGCCGGCAGGGCCTCCAGCAGCAGGTCCATGCCCTTCTGCCACGCCAGCCGGCTGACGAAGCCGAACACCGGCGCGGGGCCGTCCTCCAGTCCGAAGCGGGCCAGCAGCTCGCGCTTGCACACGGCCTTGCCGGACAGGTCCTTCAGTCCGTAGCGGGCCGGGAGGAAGGCGTCGTCCTCCGGGTTCCACTCGTGCGTGTCCACGCCGTTGAGGATGCCGTGGAGCCGGTGCGCGCGGTGGCGCAGCAAACCGTCCAGCCCGTAGCCCTGCTCCGGCGTCTGGATTTCCCGCGCGTAGGTGGGGGACACGGTGGTGAGCGCGTCGGAGAAGACGAGCCCCGCCTTCAGGAAGTTCACCGTGTCGTGGAACTCCAGCCCGTCATGGGCGGTGAACAAGTCCCAGGGCAGCGCCAGGTCCCCCATCACGTCCTTGGGGAACTGCCCCTGGTAGGCAAGGTTGTGGATGGTGAAGACGCTCTTCGCGTGCGCCAGCGGCCCCGTCTGGAAGCCGCGCCGCAGCGCCACCGGCGCCAGCCCCGTCTGCCAGTCGTTGGCGTGGATGATGTCCGGGATGAAGCGCAGCCGCTGCGCCGCCTGGAGCGCGCCCACGCTGAGGTAGGCGAAGCGCCGGTGGTTGTCGGCGAAGGCGCCCCCCGCGTCTCCGTAGAGGCCGTGGCGGTTGCCGAAGAGGAACGCGTTCTCCAGGAAGAGCACCTCCAGGCGCTCGGACACGCGGGCGGAGAGAATGGGGCCCGACAGCTCGCCGAAGGGGAAGCGCAGCAGCAGGGACTGGCCCGTGGGCTCCAGCCGCTCCGCGCCTCGCAGGTCGCGGTAGCGCGGGGTGATGACCTTGACGTCATGGCCCAGCGAGGCAAGCGCGGCGGGGAGAGCCCCGGCCACGTCCCCCAGGCCCCCCGTCTTGGAGAACGGGGCCACCTCCGAGGAGATGAAGAGGACATTCATGTGCGCACATTGACGTGTGTGCCGGATGAGTCAACCGCGAAGGTGCACACCTGCCGCGCGCCCCTTATGTTGCACCGCGTGATGATTCCTCCAGACCCCATCCAACGCTTCGCGGAGCTCTTCGAGCGGGCGAAGCAGGCCATTGCGGTGGACCCCAACGCCATGGTGGTCGCCACCGTGGGGGATGACGGGCGCCCCAGCGCGCGCGTCGTCCTGCTCAAGGACTTCGATGCGCGCGGCTTCGTGTTCTACACGAACCACGAAAGCCGGAAGGGCCACGAGGCCCGCGCGCATCCCTACGCGGCGCTCTGCTTCTACTGGCAGCCCTTGAATGAACAGGTGCGCGTGGAAGGCCGCGTGGAGCGCGTCACGGACGCGGAGGCGGACGCCTATTTCCAGAGCCGCGCCCGCGGCAGCCAGGTGGGCGCGTGGGCCAGCCTGCAGAGCCAGCCGCTGGCGACTCGCGAGGAGCTGGAGGCCCGCGTGGCGGAGGTGGAGCAGAAGTACGCCGGCCAGTCCGTGCCGCGCCCACCGCACTGGTCCGGCTTCCGCGTGGTGCCGGACCGCATCGAGTTCTGGCACGCCCAGGAGAGCCGGCTCCACGACCGGCACGTCTACCTGCGCGAGGACGGCGGCTGGCGCACGCAGATGCTCTACCCATGAGGGCACGGCTACCAGGGCACTTCGGTCCCCTGGTAGTCGAAGAACCGGCCGCTGTGCTCCGGGTTCAGCCCGTCGATGACCCGCAGCATGCCGCGCACCGAATCCGGCGCCGGCAGCGTGGCGTCCGGGCCGCCCATGTCCGTCTGCACCCAACCGGGGTGGAGCAGCACGGTGACGAAGCCCTCCGGGCGCAGGTCCGTGGACATGGAGCGCACGGCCATGTTCAGCGCGGCCTTCGACATGCGGTACGCATAGGCCCCGCCGTCGGTGTTCGCCGCCAACGAGCCCATCCGCGAGGTGACGTGAGCCACCCGCCGCAAGGCGCCTTGCCGCAAGCCCGGCAGCATCGCGCTGGTGACACGCAGCGGCCCCAGGGCGTTGATGGTGAACGTGCGCGCCATGTCCGCGTAGTCCACGTCACCCAACGCACACCACAAGCCGGAGACACCGGCGTTGTTGATGAGCACGTCCACGGGGCCGGTACACACGTTGGTGGCGAACGCGCGCACGCTGGCGTCGTCTCCCACGTCCAGCGCATGGATGCGCAGGCGGTTGCCCGCCTTCTGTTTCAACGGCTCCAGCCGCCGTGCTCCCTCTGGCGACCTGACCCCGGCTTCGACGGTATCGCCCCGCAGCAGGAGCTGCTGGACGAATTCGAAACCAATCCCCCTGCTCGCTCCGGTGATGACGTAGCGCATGCATGGCATTAACGCGCTGAATGCCTTCCGCTGGCAAAACACGCGCGATGACGAGCAGGGAGTGCACGCTGGTAACCGCATGCACCACATGCAGAGGACACATCAGATGAATGTCGCCGTCGTGGGAGGTGGGATTTCGGGGTTGGCCGTCGCGCACGGTTTGCGTTCGCGCGGTACGGCTGCCGTGCTCCTGGAGACATCCGCACGTCTTGGAGGCGCGGTGGGCACGCATGCGCGTGCTGGCTACCTGGTGGAGCAAGGCCCCAACAGCTTCCTGGATCGCGAGCCCGCGACGCGAGCGCTCGCGGCGGCGCTGAACCTCGAAGGTCGAATCCGCGTCGCCGACCCTTCAGCGAAGCGTCGCTATGTCTACACGCGAGGCCGACTCCGGTCGGTGCCGGCTTCGCCGCCGGCGTTTCTGACTTCGGACATTCTTCCGCTGGGCGCGCGGCTGCGAGTCGCCGGCGAGCTGTTCTCCGGCCGCGCGCCGGAAGGCACGGACGAATCGCTGGCCGCGTTCGGCCGCCGCCACCTGGGCCGCGCGGCGACGCGGGTGCTGCTGGACGCGGTGCAGACGGGCATCTACGCCGGGGACGTGGAGCAGCTCAGCGTCGAGGCCACCTTCCCGATGCTGGTGAAGCTGGAGCGCGAGCACCGCAGCCTCATCCTGGGCGCCATCCGCGCGCAGAAGGCCCAACGCAAGGCGCTGCCCGCGGGGGACGCGCCGAAGCTGTCGGGCGCGCTGAGCACGTTCGACGGCGGCCTCCAGGTGCTCATCGACGCGCTGGCCGCATCGCTGGGTGACACGGCGCACGTGAGCGCGCGGGTGGAAGGCCTGACGCGCGTGGATGGCGGATGGAAGCTCGCCGTCGAGGAACATGGACGCCGCGCGGAGCTGACCGCGAACCACGTGGTGCTGGCGGTTCCCGCGTTTGTCGCAGCGCAGCTGCTGCGCCCCCTGGATGACGCGCTGGCGGAGCAGGTGTCCCGAATCGAGTACGCACCCATCGCGGTGGTGCACCTGGGCTTCGACGCGGGCACGCTTCCGGCACCAGACGGCTTCGGCTTCCTGGTGCCCTTCGAGGAGAAGCGGCGGCTCCTGGGCGCCATCCACGCGTCCACCACCTTCCCCTTCCGTGTCGAGGGCGGCCGCGTGCTCTACACCTGCATGGTGGGCGGCGCGCGTCAGCCGGACCTGGTGAAGTTGGACGAAGCAGAGCTCGCGGCGCTGGCGCTCGAGGAGCTGCAGGCCCTGACAGGCGTGACGGCCCGGCCCACCTTCACGGAGGTCTTCCGCTGGCAGCGGGGCATTCCCCAGTACAACGTGGGGCACCTGGCGCGGATGGCGGACATCGACGCGGCGCTCCAGCGCTGGCCCGGGCTGCACCTGGAGGGCAACGCCTACAAAGGCATTGGCCTCAACGACTGCATCCGTAACGCGGCGCGGCTCGCGGCTGCCCTCGCGGACGAGGAAACCGTTCGGAAATAGCGACTGCGACCGCTCGTTGTCAGGGAGCGACCGCTCGGGCCGGAGGCGTCAGCGTAAACCAGGAAGACGCGTCAGACTGGCAGTGCATGCTTGTCGGAGTCAGGAGCCCCCCGCCATGTTCGCCCTCCCCTCCCCTGTCCTCGTCGTCGCCGCCATCGTCCTCTTCCCCGTCGTCCTCGCCGGCAGCATGCTGCTGGACGCCTTCGAGACGGAGCTGGAGGAGCGCCCGGCGCAGTGACGCGGCCGGCGGTGTACGCTCCCGCTGGCGCATGCTGGAAACATCGGAAGGCTCCATCGTCCGCGCCACCCTGCGGGCCCTCGTGGAGCCCCGACGGCTGCTGCCCATCCTCGTCGTCTCCGTCACGCTGATTACCGCGCAGGTGCGCTTCAGCCACGCGCCCCTCTGGGCCGCGTTCGGGCTGGGCCTCCTGATGTGCCTGCTCTTCATCGCGGTGGCGCCTGTCTCCTACCGCGTCCTCTTCCCGGAAGGCCTGGACCTCAGCCATGGCGGCATCCGGCTCCTGCTCTACGCCACCGTGGGCAGCGGCGTGGTGCTCACCTCCGGCTTCGTGCTGCCGAAGCTCCTGGGCATGGGGCCCACCTTCCTCACGCAGCCCACCAACCTCGCGGTGTGCGGCGCGCTCTTCCTCGTGGGGGGCTGGGGCCTGGGCCGTGACATCGGCTTCGAGGAGAGCCTCACCCGCGAGCGCGCCCGCGCCGCCCGCTTCGCGCTGGAGGCCGAGCAGGCCCAGCTCCTCGCGCTGCGCAGCCACCTGGACCCGCACTTCCTCTTCAACACGCTCAACGCCATCGCGGAGTGGTGCCGTGAGGACGGCGCCGTCGCGGAGACCGCCGTGCTGCGGCTGTCCACCATGCTCCGCTCCGTGCTCGCGGGCGTGCGCAGCGCCACCTGGCCCCTGGCCCAGGAGCTGGAGCTCATCCGCACGCTCTTCGACCTGCACCTGCTCCGCGACCCGGACCTCTTCCAGCTCACGCTGAACATCCCCGCCGGCATGGGGGAGATTCCCGTCCCGCCGCTCGTGCTCCTCCCCCTGGCGGAGAACGCGGTGAAGCATGGCCCCGCCGCCGGCCACCGCGGCCCCCTGTCCCTGGACGTCACCGCGCGAGGCCACGAGGTGGAGGTCGCCATCGAGAACCCGGGCCCCTCCCGAGGGCCGCGTGAGGGCAGCGCTGGCCTGCCCACCGTGGAGCGCCGCCTGGCTCTGGCCTACGGCGGCGCCGCGCGCCTCGTGCTCGACGGCGGCGAGGCCCGCACCCGTGTCACCGTCACCCTGCCCCGCACGGGCCCCCAACCTGGAGTCCTCACCTGAGCGCCCCACTTCGCGTCCTCATCGCCGATGACGAACTGCTCGCCCGAAAGCGCCTGACGCGGCTGCTCGCGGCGCTCCCGGACACGGAGGTCTGCGGCGAGGCCTCCGACGCGGATGGCGTCCTTTCCGCCGTGCGCGCGGGCGGCGTGGACGTGGTGCTGCTGGACATCCACATGCCCGGCCTCAGCGGCCTGGATGCCCTGGCCCTGCTGCCGGAAGGTGGCCCGCGCGTCATCCTCTGCACCGCCCACGCCGAGCACGCCGTGCAGGCCTTCGAACATGGCGCGGTGGACTACGTGCTCAAGCCCGTGGAGCCCGCGCGCCTTCAGAAGGCCCTGGAGCGGGCACGCGCACGCGGTCCGGCCACAGCATCCACGGGCACGGTCAGCAACCCACCGAAGCCACCTGGCACGCCCGCCCGCGGCCTGGGCCGCCTGCCCATTCCCACGCGGCAGGGCATCGTCCTGGTGGATCCAGAAACCATCTCCCACGCGTCGCTGGAGGACGAGCTGGTCACCGTGTTCACCACGCAGGGGGACTTCCTCACCGACTTCACCCTCAACGAGCTGGTGGAGAAGCTGCCGTCCGAGCACTTCCACCGCGTCCACCGCCGCGCGCTGCTCAACCTCACGCACGTGGCGCGGCTGGAGCCGCTGGACACAGGTGGCTACCTGGCGCGCACGCTGCGAGGCCACGCGGTGGAGGTGAGCCGTCAGTCCGCGCGCGAGCTGCGGCGCATGTTGGGCCTGCGTCGCGGCGTCGAGGAAGAGGGCTGAAGAAAGACAAAGGCCCGCGCTCCGATGCATCCGCGCGGGCCCGACTGCGGGTGACGACTTAGACTTACTTCACGCGCACTTCGACGCTGATGACCTGGCCACCCTCGTTGCGCGAGAAGACGACGGTGCCGCGCTCCGTCCAGACCGGCCCGAAGCCCGTGCCCAGGCTGTAGGCCGTGGCGACGTCGTAGTTCCTGTCGAAGGTGATGACGCGCACCTCGCCGTCCTCACCCGGCCGCAGGCTGGTCGTCGTGTAGACGATGATGCGCCGGTCCGCATCCCACTCCACGGTGCCGCCCAGCGCGGGGTTGGGGATGTAGGCCGAGCTGAACTGCGAGGTGCCCACGTTCGTCAGCTGCTTCAGGTCCTTGCCGTTCTCCTTCACGAGCCACAGCGAGGGCACGCCCGAGCGCCGCGTGGACTGGAACAGCACGTTGCGCCCATCCGGCGTCCACACAGGCTCGCTGTCATCGAAGCCCTGCGTCACCCGGACCGACTTGCCCGAGTTCGCGTTGAGCACGTACAGCTCCGAGCTCCGCACCACGTCGCCCTCGCGGTATCCATCCGGCAGCTTCGCATACGCCACGCGGCTGCCATCCAGGGACACCTCGGGCGCACCGGTGCGCTCCGCCACCAGGTGCGAATCGCCCTGGTGGTCCATGCGAATGAGCTGAAGCGAGGTCGTCTGATACACGATGATGCGCCGGTCGGCGGACTCGGACGACGGCTCCACCAACGACTGGGACGCCACGCCAGGAGACTCGGCGTCCGCGAGCGCCTCCGCCTCCGCCCCACCGCACGCGGCGAGCAGCAGCGAAGAAGCCATCCACATCGCAAGGTTCCTACGGGGACTACGGCAGCGGACGTCAGTCGGATGCATACGGTCCTCTGGGTGGAATCCACCTACCAGCGCGGGGTTGACAGGTTTTACAGTCCGCGCTCACGGGTATTCCAGGTCAGAACACCATAACAACCCGGACCGTCATAAATGCTACCCGCCGACTGGACGCGACACCGCCCCACACCGCGTCACGGTGACGCGAAAAGTGCGGGAACCTGGGTCGCATCCGCGCCAAGGATGTCTGAGAGGACCCGGGACGCCTGAATGGGGACGGCGATGCCCGCGCGCGCGCACCGCGCGGCTTCGTCCAAGGTGAGCGAAGGCGTGGAACAGTAGGACTCTCGCCAGTGCTCGGCGAGCTGCCGGGAGAAGGCCACGCGCAGGGCCTCCACCTTCGCCTCGAGCCAGACCTCTGCCAGGGTGAAGTTCGGCCGCTGGGGCCGCACGTTGCCTTCCTTGAAGGCGACGTCGTGCTCGTGGCCGGACTCGGAGAGCTGGTCCTGCAACGTCACGGTGAAGGGCCCGCGCCGGGCGTCCAACACCACGGACGAAGCCACCGTGACGTGGTGCGCCTGCGACAGCCGCAGCGCGTGGTACTCGAAGGTCCTGGGGACGTCGCGGTACCGCGTGACGGGCACGGAGTAGGTGTGCGTGTGCTTGGTGTACTTCGTCACCTTGCGCGTCTTCGTCTTGCCGTTCTTGTCGGTGTACTCCTCCTCCGCCTCGTAGGGCTCCTCGATGGTCTCCGTGCGGTCCTCATGGTCCGTGTACGGCACGCTCTCCGTCCACGGCGCGGTCAGCTCCACGGGGTGGCTGTCGCGCTGGGTGACGAAGCGCCCCTCCAGGCTGAACACCGGGCGCGCCGAGCCTCCCGGCGCGAACCAGGGCGAGGACTCGAAAGCCTGGGTGAGCCGGGCCTCCAACTGCGCCTGTTGTGCCTCGTCCAGGCCCTCCACGGTGCCCGTCCAGGAAGGCGGGCCGAACAGCTCGGGCGCCGTCGCGGGGCGCGGCGCGTACTCCCGCCAGTGGCCGCAGTAGCGGAACACCAGCTCGCGCCAGTGCGGGCTGTCATCCGTGCTGGTGTCCCGCAGCCGCTGGCAGGACGTCTTGCCACTCTGGAGCACCAGCCACTCCATGTCGCGGGAGATGAGGGCCAGCTCGCTGTGCGCCAGCAGCGGCTGCTTGCGGCGCAATGTCTGCTCCGCCGTGAGCGCGTGTCCCTGGCGCGCGGGGTTGCCGACGAGCCGCTGGAGATGACGGCGTGTGCCATCCACCTCCTCGCGCAGGGAGCTCTCCAAGCCGCCATTCAGCTTCGAGTTCCAGGCCGTCCGGTGGTTCAGGAAGCGCAGGAGCCACGCCTCCGCTTCTTCGTCATCCCCTTCCAGGCGCGCCTCCCGCGCGTTGCTCAGCAACTGCGCCAGCGCGCGCGAGCGCAGACCCTCGCGCGCCAGGAGGAGCTCCTGGTCATAGGGGCTCTGCCGGATGAGGTCGTCGTAGATGGCCGCGGCCTCCACGAACATGCCCTTCTGCGCCAAGGAGTCCGCGCGGCCGCGCAGGGTGGTACAGGCACACAGAACCAACAAGGAGACGAGGAGGAGCCGGGCCATGGTCACGAAAGCGCGAGTCGCGTGCGTCCGGTGACGGACGTGGCGGCGGGATATTCACGGCGCGCAGCGCTTTACCGCACACCCCGGGCGACAGGCTACTCAACCGGCCATGTATGGACAGGCGCTCCAGATTCGGAGCGCTGGAGATAGCGCTCCAGCATCGCCGCCAGGGCGTCCCGCCGGGGCATTTGTGACTCCAGCCGCGCCAGCATCTGCCGCTGCCAGGTCGCGCCCGTCCGTCGCAGCACGACGCGCCGTTCGAGGATGCCCAGCAGCGTGTCCGCCTCCTCCGCGTCCACACCCGCGCGAACCAGGCCCTCCCGGGCTTCGGGGAGCAGCCGCTTCACCAGCTCCGTCGCCGCCATCGGCTGCGGACTGGGCGCCGTGGAGGAGGGCCACAGCAGCTCCGCGTCCAGGCCCTGCCGCGCGGCGCGGATGAAGTTGCCGTACGCGTGGACGAAGGGCAGCGCGGGCAGCAGCGCATCCACGCGCTCGGCCAGCGCCAGCGTGAGGCCCAGCAGGAAGGCGCCGTTGGCCATCATGTCCACCACCGTGGGCCCCGCCGGGAGGGCGCGGAACTCGATGCGCAGGTGGCCTCCCTCCTTCGGGTCGTAGATGGCGCGGTTCCAGGTCCACACCGTGCTCTGGTGCAGGCGCAGCTCCTCCAAACCCGGCACCTCGCCCGCCGCCACGCGCTCGCGGAGGGGCTCGTCGCCCGACACCGGCAACAGCGGTGGATGCAGCGCCACCGCCTCGGCGAACAACTCGTAGGCGCCCTCGCGCACCCAGCCATGGCCGAACGACACGCGCGCGTGGGGCTGAAAGCCGCCCTCTCCGGGCTCGCCCCGGTCGTCCACCGCTTGCCGGAACAGGGCCACGCGCGTCTCGTCCCACAGCTTCCGTCCCAGGAAGAGCGGCGAGTTGCCCGCCGCCGCCAGCACCGGCGCCGTGGCGAGCTGCGCCGCGTTGTACATGCGCGCGAAGTCACCCGGCGCCACGCGCAGGTGATACTGGAGCGACGTGTTCGCGCCCTCCAGCGTCACGTCCTTCCAGGTGAGCGACAGCGCCTCCTCCTCACCCCGAATCGATACATGGAACGGCGCGGACCGGCGCTGACGAATGGCGGTGGACATGGCGCGATAGCGCGGCTCGCTCGTGAGCGCGCCGCTGCCCAAGTCCGCCTCGCGCAAGGTGGGGAGGATGCCGATGACGGCCACGCGCGCGCCCAGCGTGGACGCGGCCCGGCGCACCGCGGCCACCGCGCTCTCCACCTCCTGGCGCAGCGCACGGAAGGACCTGCCGGCCAGCGGGCACGGACGCAGGTTCACCTCCAGGTTGAAGGCATCCAGCTCCAGCGTCACGCGGGGGTCTTCCGCGCGCGCCAGCACCGCCCGGTTCACCGGCAGTGGGAAGCCCAGGCGATCCACGAGGTACAGCTCCAGCTCCGCGCCCACGGTCGGCGCCCCCACGCCGAACCCCGGACGCGCCAGGAGTGCCCGCAGCGCCTCCAGGCTCTCCGCCAGCCGCCGGGAGAAGCGCTCGTGGTCCTCCGGACGGAATTCCTCCTGATGGATGGCCATCCCCATGAAGGCTCAAGGTAGGCATGGCCGCCTGCCCGGCCACCCGGCACCTGCCAGACCGCCCCGCAGGGCAGGGTCAATGTCCACGACTGGCAACGGGCACGGGTAGGTACGCCCGCGCCCGGTGTGTTATCTCGGGGCCTGGTCATGCCGTCCGACACGTCCGCCAACCTGTACGATTTGACGCGGCCCGCGCTGGGAGCGCTGCTCTCCGGTTGGGGCTTCGGCCCCTACCACCGCGACCAGCTCTGGACCGCGCTGTACCGCCGGCACGCGACCACCTTCGACGAACTGGACGGCCTCAAGCCGGAGCTGCTGCGCATGCTGCGCGAGCACACGCGCCTGGGCCAGCTGGCCACCCACCACGAGTCCTTCAGCAGCGACGGCTTCACGCACAAGCTGCTGCTGCGCCTGGACGACGGGCAGACCATTGAAACCGTGCTGATGCGGTTCAAGGGCCGCGCCACGGTGTGCATCAGCACGCAGGCCGGCTGCGCCATGGGCTGCGTCTTCTGCGCCACCGGACAGATGGGGCTCTCACGCCACCTGACGCCCGGCGAAATCGTGGGGCAGATACTCCACGTCAACCGCATCCTGCGCGCCTCCGGCGAGACGCTGCGCAACGTCGTCCTCATGGGCATGGGCGAGCCGCTCCACAACTACGAGCACACGATGTCCGCGGTGGACGTGCTGGTGGATGCGCTGGGGCTCGCCATGGGCCCACGCTTCATCACGCTCAGCACGGTGGGCGTCGTGCCCGGCATCCGGCGGCTCGCGGATGAAGAGCGCCCCATCCACCTGGCCGTCAGCCTCCATGGGGCCACCGACGCCGAACGCGCGGCGCTGGTCCCCGCTGGACGCCGCTGGCCCCTCAACGAGCTGATGGACGCGTGCCGCTACTACAGCGAGAAGCGCAAGCGCCGCATCTTCTTCGAGTGGACGCTCATCTCCGGCCGCAACGACACCGCCGAGCACGCGCACACGCTGGGTCAGTTGCTGCGCGGCATGGACGCGCACGTCAACGTCATCCCCCTCAACCCCACGGTGGGTTACGACGGCGGCCCCAGCCGTCCGGAGTCCGTGCGCGCCTTCCAGGACGTGCTCGCCACCTATGACGTGCCCAGCACGGTGCGTCAGCGCCGCGGCATCGACATCGACGCGGGCTGTGGCCAGCTCAAGGCCACCGTGGAACGGCGTTCACGCCGTTCACTTCCCACCAGCGCCTGACGCATTCCTGAAGGCCCCACGCCTGCTGTCCGCCCAGGCCCCGGGTACGAGCGCACTGTCTCGAACGTCGAAGCGCCCGAGCGCCGCGCGAGGAGAGCTCACGCTCGCATGCCCGCCACACCGCGGGCCCTTCGCGCGAAGCGCACGCGCCATGACGCGAAGGCCCATCCGTCAGGGTCCTGAGTTACACCCCGAGCGGTGCGTCGTGTCGGTGGCGGACGCCCATGTCGATTGCGGGTGGTGCCCCTTGCACGCGACACGGCCATGGGCACATTCTTTCCATCGGCTTCCCCGGGGAGGTGGGCGATGCTTTCCATCCAGGAGCACGCAACGGTGGATGAGGCGAGCAGTGAGCTGCTCGACTTCGTTCTCGAGCCGTACAACTGGCTGTCGCTGCCACGAACAGGCATGGACCCGGCAGCATGGCCCGGGCAGAACACGCTCTATCAGCGCCGCGTGGGGTCGCTGCGCATCTGCGCGTCCGTGGACGTGGCGGCCACGCTGGACGTTTTCCTGCACATCGCCTTCCGCGCACCGGGCCTCACGCCGGTGAAGGCGGCGGACCACCTGGAGAGCTTCCTCAAGCAGCGGCTGCCACTGACGCCCAACTCCGAATGGCAGGTGGAGGTGGACGAGCGCCGGTGGATTCACTTCTCGCGGCGCTACGCGGGCCCTCACCTCAAGGCGTGAGCGGCTCCAGCCGGTAGTGGCGCAGCGGCTGCGCCACGTTCTTCACGGGCGTCTCCGTCAGGGGCCCGAAGCGCAGGCCCTGGAAGAAGGGCTCATCCGAGCCCACCAGCGCGTCATGCACGCGGTCCATCACCAGCGTCTCCCGGAAACCCGCCAGTGACTGGAGGCGGGCCGTCTGGTTCATGCCGCTGGAGAAGGCCGTGTACTGACGGTTGGGCCCGAAGAGGCCGCAGTTGGCGTTCGCCAGGTTGACGCCCACCGCCACACCCAGGCCCGGCAGCTTCACGCGCTCACACAGCGCCGCCACGTCCTCATGCGCGCCCAGCGACGCGGTGAAAGCCTGGATGTCACACGCGGCCCGCACCGCCGCCTGCGCGCGCTCGCGTGGCGTGCTCTTGAAGAAGGGCGGCCCGAAGAGGCCGATGACGCAGTCACCGACCATCTTGTCGAACACGCCGCCGTGCTCCCAGATGCAGCCCACGGCGCGCTGACTCCACTCATCCACGAAGCGGCCGATGTTGCGCGGGCTGTCGAAGCCCTGCTCGCAGATGCGGGTGAAGCCGTTGATGTCCGCGAAGAGGATGCCCACCTCCTGGTCCTGCGCCCGCAGGTGCTGGGCATAGGCGGGGTCGTGCAACAACGCGTCGATGATGGCGTTGGGGAAGAACTGCGACAGGTGGATGCGCTCGCGGTTGTAGTCCTGGAGCCGCTGACTCAGCGTGGACGCCAGCACCCGGATGAGGTCCATGGCGTAGGAGGAGAAGCCGCTGTCGTTCCACACGACAATCTTCCCCAGCGGGCCCTGTGAGGCGGCGCCGGAGATGAGCACGGCCTCGGTGGTGCGGCCGGAGAAGAGCTGCCGCAGCGTGGACTCCTCGCTCAGGAGCAGCCGGGGGCCGTGCTGGCGGATGGCCGCCTCCAACCCCGCATGGGACTGCTCGCCGCTTTCGAACGTCAGGTGCCCGTTGCGATAGGTGCGGTAGTGCAGCACGTGCGGCTGCACTGCGTCCCGGTACAGCAGCAGGAAGCCTGGCAGGCGTATGCGCTGCGCCAGCGTCAGCACGGCCAGGTCCATGCCCGCTTCGAAGACGGGGTTGGCCAGATGGTTGTTGCACTGGAGGATGAGCTGGTGCTTCTCCGACGCGGTGTGCACCAGGCACAACACCGTGTCGAACTGCTCCGCCACGGTGTCCAGCACGCGCAGCAGGCGCGCGGAGGAATCCGGCGCGGTGGCGTCGTCCGCGAAGAGCAGGCCGAACACGCCCACGCGCGTTCCCGCCACGTCCAGGGGCTGGCTGACCAGGGTGTCCGCCCCCAACCGGCGCACGCCCACGGCACCTTCCAGCAGCGCGCCGGGGTGACGGTCGCTCCAGTCCCCCTCGTTCCACGTCTGCTCCACCAGCTCCTCGTCGCGCGTGGTGATGGCCACGGCCTTGGCGCCGGTGAGCGAGAGCACCAACGGGAAGCAGCGCTTGAAGGTCTGCGTCAGCGTCTCACGCCCGCGCAGGCTGTCCTCCAAGGCGTCATCCACCGCGCGCTGGAGGGTGCGCAGCGCCTTGTACTCCTCCAGGGTGATGTTGGTCATCGGCTGCCCTTCTATCGCCGCCCGGGCGGTGCTGTCACAGGGCGGGCGTCTGTTGCTGGCCGCCGGACACCTGTCCGTCCGCCACGTCGATGAGCCAGTACCCCTCGTGTCCGGATTCGGTGGAGGAGCCCGCGCCGAAGACATGGGGCCGGTCGGCGGTGGCGGGATGGTGGTAGCGCCGGTGGATGTGGCCGTGCAGCACCGCGTAGCGCGGGCCCGGCAGCAGCTTCAGCAAGGCGTCCGCGTCCCGGAGGCCATGGTGCCAGCGGTCCGGTCGCCCATGGGGATTGAGCGGCGCGTGGTGCACCACCACCAGGATGGCGCGCCCCTCCAACCGGGCGTCCTTCAGCAACGCGGCCAGGCCTCCGAGCTGGGCCTCACCGATGACGCCGTAGGACAGGCCCGGCGTGCGCGGCACACGGGCAGACAGCAGTCCCACCACCGCGGCCTCGGTGCCCAGCAGCCGGACGAAGGGAAAGGCGCCCTCACGGCGGTACTCCGGCAGGTCGCTCTCCAGCAGGTGGCCGAAGTACTTCGCGAAGCGCCCGGTGCGGTGGCTCCCGGGCGTGAAGACGTCATGATTGCCGGGGATGACGGTGCAGCGGCGGGGGTCCTCCGCCAGCGCGCCCAGGGACTGGCGGGCGCCGCTGAACTCAGCGTCCAGCGCGTACGCCGTCAGGTCGCCGGAGAGGATGAAGTGGTCCACCTGCGCGGCCTGCGCGTCCCGGGCAATGGCGGCCAGCGCCTGGGGCGCGCGCGCGTACCGCCGGGCGCGGCCTCCCACGGTGAGCTCCACCAGGGCCATCCAACGTCGCCAGCCCAACCGGTGCAGCGGAAGCGCGAAGTAGTCCTCGGTGATGTGGACGTCGGAGCAGTGGGCGATGCGCATCGAGGGGTTTTCCGCCAATCACGGCGAACGTAGCACCCACCTCCGGGGGCGTCGACGAAGCAGGCCACGGGCACTGCGGCGGGCCCCCCGCGTCGGTTATGGTCCCCCGCGACGATGATTCGCTCCGCGTGCCCGCACGCCCTCCTTCCCCACGGACCTCGGGGGCGCCCATGAGCCAGGTTCGAGGCCGCTTCGCCCCCAGCCCCACCGGGCGCATGCACCTGGGAAACATCCGCAGCGCGCTGCTCGGCTGGCTCCAGGCGAGGGCGGCCCACGGCCGCTTCCTCCTGCGCATCGAGGACCTGGACCGCGCGCGCTGCAAGCCGCAGTACGTCGACGACCTGCTGCGCGACATGGAATGGCTGGGGCTGGACTGGGACGAGCAGCCCCTCTTCCAGAGCCAGCGGGACGGCCTCTACCGCGACGCCCAGGCCCGGCTGGAACAAGCAGGGCGCGTGTATCCCTGCTTCTGCACGCGCGCGGAGATTGCACGGGCCGCCAGCGCGCCTCACGGACTCTCCGACGAAGGCCCCCGCTACCCGGGCACCTGCGCGCACCTCACCCGCGAACAGATTTCCGAGCGCGCCCGCACGCGCGCGCCCGCGTACCGCTTCCGCGCGAGCCCCGGCGAGGTCCGCTTCGTGGACGGCTTGCAGGGCCCATACTCGCAAGACGTGGACGCGGTGGTGGGCGACTTCGTCGTGCGGCGCAACGATGGCGTGGCCAGCTACCAGCTCGCGGTGGTGGTGGACGATGCGGCCACGGACATCACCCACGTGCTGCGCGGGGACGACCTGCTCTCCTCCACGCCCCGGCAGCTCCAGCTCTACGCCGCGCTCAGCCTGCGCGCGCCCGAGTTCCTCCACGTCCCGCTGGTGCTGGGCGAAGACGGCAAGCGCCTGGCCAAGCGCGAGGGTGCCTTCGCGCTCGCGGAGCTGCGTGAGCGTGGCGTGGCTCCCGAGCGGGTGCTGGGCCTGCTCGCCTCATGGAGCGGATGGGGAGACGGTGGCCCCCTGACGCTCGCCGAGCTGGTGCACAGCTTCCGTGCCGAAAGACTGCCGCGCGCGCCCGTCGTCGCGGGTGAGGCCGCGCTCCGGGAAGCACTCGGCCTGGGGTGAGCCCGGGCTCCGCCCTCCTCCACGGCGAGACATCCGGGCGCGGCGGAATCGTGCCTCCGCTGCCCCATGGCCATGTTTGCCGTGAACACGAGCGCCTTCTTTCCGCTCGAGGCGCTCCCAGGCATCAGGAGGGGCAGCACCATGGCAGCCATCGTCGAGAACCAAGCGCCCGGCGTCATCCCCGCCGTGGCGGGCAACCCCTACAAGCTGAGCTGGGGCGCCATCTTCGGAGGCGCCTTCGTCGCCCTGGCGCTGTGGCTTCTGCTGAACTCGCTCGGACTGGCGCTCGGGCTGTCGGCGGTAGACCCCAACAACCCGGGCAGCGTCCGGGCCGCGGGCATCGGCACCGGCATCTGGAGCGCCATCGCGCCGCTCATCGCCCTCTTCTGCGGCGGCTTCGTCGCCGCGCGCTCCGCGGGCCGGCTGGACAAGGGCGGCGGTGCGCTGCACGGCGCGGTGATGTGGGGCCTGACGACGCTGGTGGGCACGGCCTTGCTGGGCATGATGCTGTCGTCCGTCATCGGCACCGCGCTGCGCGCGGGCGGCGCGGTGATGGGGGCCACCGGCTCTGCGGTGGCGGGCGCGGCCTCGGGAGGCGGACAGGCCGCGCAGGCCTTCGGGTTGGATGCCAATGACGCGCTGGGGCCCATCAACCGGCGCCTCCAGGCGGAGGGCAAGCCGACCGTCACCGCCAACCAACTCCAGGCCGCCACGTCTGAAGTCCTCAGCACCGCCCTGCGCACCGGCAACCTCGACCAGGAGGTGCTCGTCACGTCCATCGCGGACAACACGCGCCTGTCGCGCCAGGACGCGCAGGAAATCGCGGGCCGGGTGAGCGACCAGTTCACCGTGTTCCGGGGCAAGGTCGGCCAGGTGGGTGAGCAGGTCCAGCAGGGCGCGCTGCAAGCGGCGGAGCCCACCAGCCGCGTCTTCTGGGGCATCTTCGCGTCACTGCTGCTGGGCCTCATCTCCGCGATGCTCGGCGCCACCGTGGGCGTGAGCCGCCGCCAGCGCATCGCCGCTGAAGGCGCCGTCATCACCACGCCGCCCACCCGCCCCACGG
>NZ_VHLC01000117.1:0-25810 GCF_006547355.1 Myxococcus sp. AB036A
GTCATGAGCGTCTCGTGGGCTCGGAGATGTGTATAAGGGACAGTGCCGGGGCAGGTTCGTGAGGAGCAGTTGGGCTCGGTGGATTACGACGTGTGGTGGTGCGAGCCATGCCAGGACGCGGTGGTGGAGCGCTATGGAACGCTCTTCACGCGTCATGTCCGATGCACGAAGTGTCGTTATGTGACCGCGAACAAGACGAGCCGGACGATTCGCAGCGCGACGTATTCCTCTGGTGGAGAAATCGAGGTCACGGTGCGTTGCACGCACTGCCACCACACCGCGACTTCCCGTCACTCGACGCCGAAGCTCACGCGGTCCTCGTCGTCGAGCTCATCCAGTGGGGGCAGCTCTTCGAGCGGCGGGCGTTCGTCGGGCGGTGGCTCGAGTGGGCGCTGGTAGTTCGCGAACGCAGCCTAAAGCCATTCAAACTCAGGGCCCCGAATGGGGTCCGTGGTGAGGATGAACGTGCCCTGGAGCATTTCAATCAACTCCAGTGGGCTCGCCACAGGCTGCTTCGGTGACGAGGGGGGACCTCGTTGCCCCGAATGCATCAACCTCCCGTCTTCCAGGAGAATGGCCCAGCGCACTTCGCCTGCTCTGTCAGAGTGGGGGAGATGGCAGTGTCGCGCCACCGCGGCGCGTGCGCTCGTGGGGAGCTCGGGCAGCGGCGTCATGCTTGGGGGCGCTACGAGCCTTCCGTCGGAACGGAAGCGGACTTCCGCCAGCATGGGCTGTCGAGGGTTCTTCAGCGACGCCGCGACCAGGGCCGCATGGACGTGGCCCGAATCATCAATCCAGACGCCCGGCTCGGAATCAGGAAGCGCGCTCAGTCCTCGGAGGAGCGTGCTCGCGACTCGGCTCAGACGGCCGGCGCTCGTGGCTCGCACGTGTTGGACTTCCAGCCCTCCTGCGGCCTCGCTCACGAGCACGATGCTGATGCCATTTCCCACGGACGCGGGCTGCAGCGTGGCGCGAGCGCTCAGGGGCACGGATGGGAGCCTCACGCGCCCCACTTCCTTTCCAGGGGTGACGTTGGGGGCATCCATGCTCGACTGAAATCGCAGGAGTCGGAGCCCTCTTCCCCCGGCCTCCACGATGGGGACGAAGAGCTCTCCAGCATGTGTCTCCAGGGGCGGACGAATGAGCCTCTCTGGCGGTGTCTCCAGGTCAAAGCGGAAGGGCGCCGTGAGCGTCGCGGGCGGAGCGAGGGCGAGAATCGACGCTCCCTGGCGCCACAGGACCCAGCTCACGGCCTCACCGCCCGGCGCATCGTTCGTCCACGGCGCCAGCGCGTCGGAAGCATCTGGCGCCACCGCTCCCAGGACCTTCGAGGTCCGCCGGGAGACGCCGCGTCCGTCCTCGTCCGTCTCGTCCACGAAGACGGCCTGCATCAGCAGGGTCTGCCCCTCCAGGTGCTGGAGCCACACGGTGCCAACCCCGGAGTACGGCCCACCTCCAATCATCACTCCCGCCGACGCGGAGTTTGGCCGTCCTGTCACGACGTCGAATTCGACCGGCGCGGACACCGTGTCGATACCCGCGGCCTGAAGTCTCGCGGTCAGCCGGTAGCGGCCGGGCTGGCGGATGGGCGCCCATTCCTGGAGCGGCACGACGGACTCGAGCACGCGTCCCGAGCCCAACCGGACCTGGGGCGCGACGACGCCACCGAGCGGCTGCGTGCCCTCACGCTCGATGACTGTGTAGTGATTGACGGCATGGCCCTTCGGGTACTCGGGACCCGTGACGGTGTACGTCAGGGATTGGTCCGAGTGCCGGAAGGGGTCGGGAAACTCCAGGGGCGTGGCGCTCTCGTTGGACAGGGCGATGCGCACGTCCATGTCTTCTGAGGTGACGAGCTGCGCCTTGGACAATCTGAGTTGGATGCGCATGGGCACACCTCCAGAGGGTGGGGACGGTGCCGTCTTGACCTGGGACGGCGTGGGGACGGGGTTCGCCGCCGACAGCGTCAGCACGAGCAGCCACGGCCCGGAGAGGACGGAGGTGCTCATGGCCGCGCGTTCCGGGCACCGTCGTGGTTCAGGGCGTGGGTGTTCCATCCCCGCAGGCGCAGGAGACAGAGCCCACAGAATCGCCGCTCCGTCGTGAAGTCGTAGCCCATCAGGCAGTCCTTCCCGTCGATGTCGTGGCGGTTCGCCTGGGCGCCGCCAATCTCGCGGTGCGCGGGGAAGGGGGCATGCGGCAGGAAGAGCTGGTGCCCGATTTCATGCGCCAGCGTTTGTTCCAGCGAGTTGAAGCTGTTTCGGTAGTTGCCCGGCGCGGCGCACTGGATGACGGCACAGCGGTCCCGCTTGCGCGAGGGGAACTCCGACGCGAAACCGTTCACGCGAATGCCGCCGACCGTCGTCTCCAGGTTGTAGAGCCCGGAGAACTGGAAGAGCGCGATGCCCGCGGCCGTTCCCAGCGCCGAGTCCAGCGCCCGGGTGAGCAGTGCCTTTGCCCAGTCCTTGCACTGCCGGTGGTACTCGCGAGCCTCCAGCAGGGGCAGCCTGCGCGCTCGCGTGGGCGCCAGCCACCGGGGGAGGTCCGCATCGCCGCAGTGCTTCACGCGCTTCACCTCGGCCAGGAACTCCGCGTGGGTGCGGAAGGTGAGCGCGTGGCCGCCTGCGGCGAACTGGTCCACCGCAGGGTCGATGGCCGCCCGGAGCTCCCAGTGCGGGGACGCCGCCACGGCCGCGGCGATGCACGCGTTGTATTCCTGAGCGCACCATCCCGAGACGCCGCCCGTGCGGTCCTCCAGGCGCAGAAAGGCCTGTTTGAAATGGTCCTGCACGGTGGAGAGCGAGAACCCAGAGGCGCTCGTGTCCTTGCACAAGAGGCGGGCGATGTGGACCTCGCGCCAGGATTCGAAGATGCCGGTGGCGGCGCGCACGGCGGCGGGCAGCGGTCCATCATCGTCCACGTCCAGCACCACGCCGCCATCCCTGCGGCGGTCATAGGCAAGCTGCACGGTGACTCGCCAGGCGTCTCCCGCGATGCTGGAGGGCTGGAACACCACGCCCGTGCGTCCCGCGAAAGCCCCTGTGGTCCACGCCTGGCTGTAGGCCGCCCAACCGCGCTTGTTGCAGGGCGTGACGCGGAAGGGGAAGGCGCCGTCACGGGGCTCGGCCTGGGGCGCGTAGCCGGCCTGTCTGGGAAACACCGCCAACGACGGCGCACCGCGCTTGCCGCCCACGTCCCGGTGCGCATTGTCGCCCTTGGGTTGTGACGTCGAACAGTGGCGGTCCAGCGCGTGTTTGAGGAAGGCCTGGGCCGTGGGGGCATGGTGTTCGATGGCCTCTGTCTCGTCCTCCCAGTCCCAGAGGAAGCGCACGCGGCCCAGGGCCTTCGGCGCATCTACCCGGTTGCCGCGTGAGTCCTTCAGCCAGGCTCGGGCGAACAGTGGAATCTCCGGTCCGTGACCCCAGTGCTTGCGGTGGAGTTGGTGGTCCGTGTCATCGGACATCTCCGACGGCTTTGTCTTGAAGACGTTCCCGACCATCCGGATTTCGGCCTTCTCGCCGGGCGCGGGGAGCCGCTTCAAAGACTGGGTCAGCTCACGGTCGCGTGGTCGTGAGAGCACCCGAGGCTCACCCAGCTCCAGGTCAACGCCCGCCACCAGGACATGGAAGAACGTCCACGCCACGGGGGCCTGCGCCAGTCCACTGCCTTGGAGCGTCAGCTTCAGCTTGTACGGCGAGTGCTCCACCGTGACGACACCATCCGGGAAGGTCTCCGACTTGGGCACGCGGCCATCCCATGCCCACCGGTGCTCGCCTTGGAGGAGCTCCTCGCGGCTCAGCTCGCGCGACCACAGCGGCGCCTTGCGGTAGCGCGTGAAGAGCTCCAGCTTTCCGGCGCGCACCAGCCCGCCTGTATTGAGCAGGCGCCACGTCAACTCCACCGGCTCGACTTCGGGCGCGAAGTGGAAGCCGTCATCACCCCCTGTCAGCGCGGGGAAGGGCACGGGGCGGTGGCAGCGGGATTGGGGACCTCCAGGGCTGCGGAGCCGGAAGTCCGCGACGCCATGACTGGCGGGGCGGAGGCGGTTGCGGTTGCGTCCTCCGGGCGCAGCGAGGGCGACACTGGCCGTCAGTGAGATGCGTGCCATGGGGGGTGGCCTCAGGCGTCGTGCAGGCGGATGAGCTCGCGGGAGATGTCCGCGAGCTGTCCCGTTTCCGGCAGGCCATGGCGGCGTTGGAACGCTCGCACGGCGGACTTCGTCGAGGCTCCAGGCGACCCGCGCTCACCTTCAATGGCGTAGCCCAGGTTGTGCAACCGCTCCTGCGCGGCCCGGAGGGCGTCGGACTCGAATCCCGGGAGCGATTGGAGTTGCAGCGCCCAGCGGAGCGTCACCGGCTCGGACGCGGCGGCGGGCGTGGCGTCCGGAAAGTCCTCATCGGTGACGGCGGGTGGGTAGGGCGGTGGCGCGCCCTTGGCGGCGGCGGGAGGCGCGCTCCGGCGGGGCGGTGGCGCTGGCGGCTTGGACAGCTTCACCAGCAACTCACCCGCGGCGAGGCCCGGGACTTCGTGGCTCAGCGAGCCATCCGCCGCCGTCCTGCCGCAGTGCTCGGTGCGGCCGACCGTGAGCACGTACTCCGTATCCGCGTAGGGCACTTCCTGTGGATCCAACAGGACCAGGTGCAGCCGTCGCTGCTTCAAGATGAAGGTACTGGTGTTTCCTGTCCGGATTGGTGCCGTCCTCGGACTGACCATGCCGCGCTCCCCCCGTGCCTGGATTCGCGATGGTGTCTGTGCATCGTTGAAGGCGTGCCCAAGGTACGGGAACCCGGAGCGCCCTCTATCACCGGAAGTTCTGGGATAACCCTGTTCTGTGCGTCGGGTTAACGGACCTCAACCTGGTGGGTCAGTCAGAGGACGCATGCATGGCCAGCCGGGCGAGCCGGAGTGATCGCTGCGTGACGAGGCCATGTCCGCCGCCGCGTGCATGCCCGGCGCGTGCGGTGTGCCTATTTTGGCCACGGACGTTGAGTCTCGCTTTCTTGGAGGAGCCACGCATGCGCACCACGGACGTTGCCAGGCACGACGAAGCCAGGTGCATCTGGCCCGCACGAGCCGTGCTCGGCGAGGGCCCCTTCTGGGTGGCCACCGAGGGCGCGCTCTACTGGCTCGACATCCCGGGCCGCAAGGTGCACCGGCTGGAGCTCCAGAGCGGTGCCCAGGCGAGCTGGGACACCCCTTTGCGTATCGCCTCGCTCGCGCCCCGGCGGAGTGGAGGCTTCATCGCGGGGACGGAGCGGGGACTGGCCTTCTACGAGCCCCGGAGCGCGCGCCTGGAGCGGCTGCTGGACCCGGAGCCTGAGCACCCCCACAACCGTTGCAATGACGGGAAGGTGGACCCGCAAGGCCGCTTCTGGGTGGGCACCATGGATGACCACGAGGAGGCGCCCACCGGCGGGCTCTACCGGTTCGACGCGCAGGGACACCTCGCTCGAATCGATCAGGGCTACACCGTGACGAACGGCCCCGCCTTCAGCCCCGATGGGCGGACCCTCTATGTGAACGACTCGCCCCGGCGCGTCACCTACGCCTTCGACCTGAGCCCGGACGGCGCGGTCTCTGGTCGCCGGGAGTTCCTCCGCTTCGACGAGCCCCACGGCTTCCCCGATGGAATGACAGCCGACGCGGAGGGCGGATTGTGGATTGCCTTCTACGGAGGGGGCTGCGTGCGCCGCTTCTCTCCGGACGGCGCGTGGCTGGCCGAGTACCGGCTGCCCGTGGCGAAGACGACCAGTGTCGCCTTCGCCGGGGACGCGTTGGACCGGCTGTTCGTCACCACCGGGCGGGATGGGCTCAGCGCGGAGGAGCTCGAGGCCCAGCCGCTGGCCGGTGGCCTCTTCGAGCTGACACCGGGCGTCCGCGGCGTCGCGCCGGTGCCCTTCGCGGGCTGACCCGGCTCAGCCTTCCTCTTCGACGGCTTCTTCGTACTGGCCCGGGGGCAGCTCGGCGGCGCGAGCCGCGCGCAGGTGCTGCACCGCGAGGAATCCCACCGCGCCCAGGCCGAAGACGAAGACGAAGGGCCCGGGGAGCAGGCGCATGTTGAGCCCCGCGAACGCGAGCGACAGGGCCACCGCGCCCGCGGGCAGGTAGCACGTCCAGGACGGACGCTCCACCTCCGGCCGCAGCGCCAGCAGGGCGAGCACGGCCAGCAGCGCCAGCTCCACCACCACCGACGCCGGCAAATCCCAGCCCCGCAGATGGGTGACGCCGCCACCGTAGCTGTAGAGCATGTCGTCGGTGGGCCGCTGCGTGGCGATGACGCGCAGCTCGGGCGGGCCCTGGGGCACCGGCGCGTTGTCCGGCAGGCCCAGGTCCAGCTTCACCGTGCCCCACGGCGCGAACAGCGCCAGCAGGCACACCGCCACGCCACCCAGGCCCACCAACTGCGGCATCGCCAGGAGCTGCCGGGGCTCGAAGTACGCGCCCACGCCGTCCTCTCCCGCGATGACCTTGCGGTACTGGTCATGGGCCACCAGCCCCACGCCCGCCACCATCAGGAGCGGCAGCACGCCCAGGCTGAGTGAGCGCAGCGCCAGCGCCCCCATCACCGCGGTGGCGGCGGCGGCGGCCTCCGGCGTCATCAGCACCGCGGGCATTCGCTCGGTGAAGCCAGGCGACTGCTCCGCGGCGCGCAGCTCGCGTGCGACCAGCACCGTGCCACTCACCACCGCCAGCAGCGTCCCGAGGAGGCCCACGCCAGAGGAGGAGAGCAGGGCGGACAGGAAGACGGCGCAGCCCACCACGATGACGCCCAGCACCGTGGGCGAGTGGGCCGGCACATGCGCCAGCCACTTCGGCCCGTCGTAGGCCGGGGCGGACTGGCCCGGGTCCGTCTTGTCCTCGGGCGGAAGCTCGGGCGCGTCACCCACGACATAGGGCCGTGAGTGCTCATCCGCCTCCTCGAGAATGTCCGCCGCATAGGCGGGCTCCGCCAGGTCTCGCTGGGGCCGCGAGGGGCGGAGCGCGACCCGGGTGCCCGTTCCCTTGGGCAGCTCGGGCATGGTCGCCCCGCAGTTCTCGCAGTACCGCAACCGGGAATTGGAGTCTTCACCACACTCCAGGCACCGCATACCGCCACCTCATTGGGACGACAGGGGCTACTTCCGCGCGGCCTCGGTGGGGGCGGAGGGCGTGGACAGCTCCTGGATGCGCAGGGCCAGCGTCTGCGGGTCGATAGGGCCCACATGCTTGCCCCGGATGATGCCGTTGGGGTCGATGAAGTACGTCTCCGGCACGCCCGCCACGCCGTAGTCCAGCGCCATCCGCGAACGCGGATCCACCAGCTGCGGGAAGCTGGCGCCGTACTGCTGGAGGAAGCCGCGCGCGTTGTCGTCGGTGTCCTGGAACACCACGCCCAGGAACACCGCCTGCGAGCCGTACTGCCGCGCGCCCCACTCCAGCACGGGGTGTTCGACGCGGCAGGGGCCGCACCAGGACGCCCAGAAGTTGATGACCACCGGCCGGCCCTTCAGGTCCGCCAGGCTCACCTTCTCTCCGCTGTCCAGCGCGCGCAGCCCGAAGTCCGGGGCCGGCTTGCCCTTCATCATGAAGGGGACTTCGTGCGGGTTGCGCCCGAAGCCCTTGAACAACACGAAGAGCAGGCCCGCGCAGAGGACCACGAAGCCCAGCGTGTAGCGCCAGCCCTTCATCAGGCGGCCCCTCGCTCGGCGTCACCACCCGTGAGGGGGGAGGCGCCCACCGCCGGCGCGCCCGCCATGGCCATGGCAGTCTTCCGGCGCGGCCACAGCGCGATGAGGGTGCCCAGCACCAGCAGGGGGATGCTCCACCAGATCCACCCGACGAGCGGGAAGACCCAGATGTTGATGCTCGCCGTGCCGGCCTGCTCGGAGAAGGCCATCAGCGACACGTAGAGGTCCTCGGCCGGCGTCTCCCGGACACCGGGGGTGCCAATGGGGTCCGTGCTGCGCTCGTAGTAGTTGAGCCGCGGCTTCAGTTCGGAGACCTTGCCGCCCGGGGACGTCACTTCAATGCGCGCCGCCACGTAGGTGCGGTGGGGCTCCTCGCCGCTGACCAGGCCCAGGTACTTCATCTGGTAGCCGCCCAGCTCGATGACCTGCCCCTTCTTCAGCGTGCCGGAGGTGTGCTTCACGTACGCGGAGGACGCGGCCACCGCGACGATGATGAGCACGATGCCCAGGTGCACCACGTAGCCGCCGAAGCGACGCTGGGCCTTGAGCGCGCTGGTGGTCAGCGCGGCGACGAAGCCTTCCTTGCGCTCGGACATGCGCACCCGCACCGGCGCCACCAACTCCCGCACGGTGATGACGGTGACGAAGCCCGCCAGCCCGAAGGTCATCAGCGGGTACACGCCGCGCAGGCCCGCCGCGAAGCACGCCGCCGTCACCACCAGCCCCACCACGGAGGGGATGATGAACTGCCGGCGCAGCGTGGCCGGATCCGGCTTACCCCAGGGGAGCACCGGGCCCACGCCCATCAGGAAGAGCACCGCGATTCCGCCCGGCACCGCCATCTTGTTGAAGTACGGCTCGCCCACGCTCACGCGCACGCCGCGGACCGCCTCGGAGATGAGCGGGTACAGCGTGCCCAGCAGCACCGTGAAGGTGATGGCGACGAACACCAGGTTGTTCACCAGGATGCTCGCCTCGCGAGACAGCGGCGAGGCCAGCTGGCCTTCCGGCACCAGCAGCGGACCGCGCACCGCCAGCAGGCCCACGCACAGCACCAGCAGGAAGCCCAGGAACACCAGGAAGGTGGGCCCGATGTCGGACTGGGTGAACGAGTGCACCGAGTTGAAGATGCCCGAGCGCGTCATGAACGTGCCCAGGATGGTGAGCACGAAGGACGCGAGCGCGAGGCTGAGCGTCCACAGCTTCAGCATCCGCTTGCGCTCCTGCACCATGGTGGAGTGCATGAACGCCGTCGCCGTCAGCCAGGGCAGGAAGGACGCGTTCTCCACCGGATCCCACGCCCAGTAGCCGCCCCAGCCCAGCACGGCATAGGCCCACCAGGCGCCCAGGATGATGCCAATGGACAGGAAGAGCCACGCCACCAGCGTCCAGCGCCGCAGGGGCGCCATCCACGCTTCGCCAATCTCGCCGCGCAGCAGGCCCGCCACCGCGACGCCGAAGGGCACCGTCATGCCGACGTAGCCCAGGTAGAGCATGGGCGGGTGGATGACCATCAGGATGTGGTTCTGCAGCAGCGGGTTGGGGCCGGGGCCGTCCGCTGGCACTGGGGACACCGCGCCCCAGGGGTTGGCCGGGCCCGCGATGAGGAAGGCGAAGAAGACGCCCACCGCCAGCATGGTGCCCAGCGCCAGTTGCATGTACCGCGCGTGCTCGCGCCGGTGGATGTAGGCGAAGACGGCGATGTAGCCGCCCATGATGAGGCCCCAGAAGAGGATGGACCCCTCCAGGGCGCTCCACAGCGAGACGATGGTGTAGACCAGCGGCGTGGCCCGGCTGCCCACCTGCGCCACGTAGCGCACGCTGAAGTCGTGCGTGACGAGCGCGTGGATCATCACCAGGTTGGAGCCGACCATGCATGCGGCGAAGCCCCACACCGCGCGCAGCACCCACGGGAAGCCTGCGTCACTTCGACGCAGGCCGCTCACCAGGCCCACGAGCGCTCCGAAGGTCGCGAACGCGAGCCCTCCGAGCACGAGGCCGTAGCCAACGGTTCCGTTCACTTCGCACCCATGGCGGTGGCGTCGGAGAGCGTCTCCTGCCACTGACGAGGATCCTCACCCTCCTTGGGGGCGCGGTACTCGTTGGAGTGGTTCACCATCAGCCGGTTGGAGCTGAAGACGCCGGACTTGTCGTAGGTGCCTTCCACGACGACGCCAATCTTGTCGCGGAACATCTGCGGCGGCGTCTCCGTCGCGCGGACCAGCACGCTGGGCGCGCCTTCCTTGACGTCATCCGCCACGCGGAATTGCAGGGTGGTGTGCTCGGCGTTCCACTGGATGCTGCCCGCCTCCACCACGCCACCCAGGCGGATGGTGGCCGAGTACGCCTTGTCACCCTGGCCCAGCATCTCCGACGGGCTCCAGTAGTAGACGAGGTTCTCACCGATGTTGCCGAAGGCCACGAATCCCAGGCCGGCCCCCGCGACGAGCAGGGCCCCCAGGGCAATCAGACGGTTGCGAGCGACGGGGGACATGGCGACTCACTCCTTGGCGTCGGTGGGGGCTTTGGGCCGACGAACCCACAGGGACACAGCGTAGAGAACGAGCATGGCGACTGTAATGCCGTAGCAGGCCCAGACATAGCCCCAGCCGCCAACGATGCGGCCGCTGCCCACCTGTCCGGGCGCCGCCGCGAGGAGCCACAGCATCTGCGTGGAAAGCGTCATCATGTTCAGGCCACCCTCGTGGAGTTGGCGCCACCCGCGGCGGCGAGGTCCGACGGCAGCGCATCCGGGAGGGCCACCTCCGCCTGGCGCTCGGCCAGGGCCTGGCGGTAGCGCAGCACCAGGAACCAGATGGTGAGGAACAGCATGCCGAAGGCCGACACGCGCAGGGCCAGCGTCATCTCCGGGTCCACCGTCTTCGGCGTGGACTGCACCTGGTGCAGGCTGCGCCACCAGCGCACGGAGAACCAGACGATGGGCAGGTTGATGGCGCCGATGATGGCCACCACCGAACTCCACGTGGCGCGCTTCTCCGGATCCTCCACGAAGCGCCGCAGCACCAGGTAGCCGGTGTACGTCACCAGCATGATGGCCTGCGAGGTCAGGCGCGGGTCCCATGACCAGTAGACGCCCCAGGTCGGCCGGCCCCAGATGGCGCCGGTAATCATCCCCGCGGTGCCCAGCACCAGGCCAATCTCCGCGGATGCCTCGGCGGCGGCATCCAGCTTCCAGCTCGCCTTCATGAGGTAGCTGATGGCCACCACGAAGTTGATGGCCATGGCCACCATGGCCACCCACTGGAGCGGGACGTGGACGTACATGATGCGCTGCACGTCACCCATCTCACGGTCAGGCGGTGCCCACGCCAGTCCCAGCCACCACCCCGCGGCGAGAACGACCAGCGCCAGCGCCGGCAGGCCCCACTTGATGAACTTTCCCATCCGTCAGTCCTCGATGATCCGCGGGAACAGCAAGAAGCCTACGCCCCAATAAATCAGATTGAATCCGCCTAAAAGCCCCGCCCATGAGTCAAACTGACGCATGGGGTCTCCCTGAAGTACGAGCGTGGTCGCCTTGGCCGCGGAGAGGAGGGCTGGGATGACCAGCGGGAACAATAGCAACGGCAGGAGCACATCCCGTGCCCGGGCATTGCTCGAAATCGCGGCGTAGACGGTTCCTGGGGCGCTCAAGGCCAGGCTGCCGAGCAGGAGGATGAGCCCCAGGTCCGCCATGCTGGTGACGATGCGCACCCCGTAAAGGGCCACCATGACGGGCACCAGCAGGACGCCCAGGGCCGTCAGCAGCAGGGTGTTGCCCAGGGCCTTGGATAGGAAGATGGCGCGGGCGTCGGCGGGGGCCAGCCGGATGCCGTCCATGCACGCGTTCTCCGACTCGACGCGGAACGACTCGCCCAGGGCGAGCACGCTGGCGAAGAGGATGGCCAACCAGAAGTAGCCGCCGGCGTTCTTCTCCAGCAGCTTCGTGTCGGGGCCCAGCGCGAAGGAGAACATCAGCAGCGTGGCCAGCGCGAAGAAGATGATGGCGTTGAGGCGCGCGCGGGTGCGCCACTCGATGAGCAGGTCCTTGCGCAGCAGCGCGAGGGTCGCCGTCAAAAGGCCAATGGGGCGGGGACGCGAGGTGCTCATGCCGCCACCGCCCGCCCTTCCTGCAGGTGAAGGCGTTCTTCACACAGCGTCAGGCCTTGCTCGATGAGGTGGGTGGCCAGGATGACGGTGACGCCGCTGGTCTTGAGCTCCGCGATGATGGCCTCCATGTCGCGGATGCCCGCGGGGTCCAGCTCGCCGAAGGGCTCGTCGAGCAGCGCGATGGACGGCGCCTTGAGCAACAGGCGGGCAATCGCCAGGCGCTTGCGCATGCCGGCGCTGAAGCTGCGGACCGGGCTGTCGGAGCGGCGGCTGAGCCCCACCCGGGTCAGCTCGTCGCTGGCGGCGTCCGCGGGCGAGGGCAGTCCCAGGAGCCGGGCCAGCACCGTGAGGTTCTGGTGCGCGGTGAGGTCCTCGTAGAGGAAGCTGGCGTGCGACAGCAGCGCCACGTCACGGCGCACCGCGTCGCGCTCCACCACTGCGTCGCGGCCGAGCACTTCCACCCGGCCCGCGGTGGGGCTCAGGGCGGTGGCCAGCAGGCGCAACAGGGTCGTCTTCCCGGAACCATTGTGGCCGGTGAGCAGCAGCGAGCGTCCGGCGGGGAGCGCGTACGTGAGACGCGCCAGGGCCCACCGGCGGCCATACCGCTTGCTGACGTCATGCAGGGCAAGCGCGGGGGCGGCGGAGAGGGGAAGCATCGGCGGGGGCGTTCGTATCCGGAAACCAGAACGTCCACCAGTGAAACCCAAGATGGTGGCCTGGACGGAGAAAGGGCGAGCCCGTCGGGAGGAAAGGTTTTCCTCCCCATGTGGTCGGAGGTGCCCGCCGGGGGGCTCCGGGGTTCCACTGAGGGGAACGTCCACTGCTCACCACGCGACCCGTTCGGACGGCTGGCCCTCTCGACTGCCCGGTCCAGGGTGCCCAACCTCCCTCCTGGCACCTCCCCTGCAACGGTGCGCGGGCATGCGAGGCGGACTCAGCTGATCCGCGCGGAGGGCGTGAATGGCGACGGGCAAGGTGTTGCGTAGAGCGGTCAAGGCGGCGGCGGCGGGGATGATCCATTACAGCGGAATGCGGCGGGCAATGGCCGCGTATCGGCGCTCCCAGTCTGGCGGGAGGCGCATCCTCATCGTGAGCTACCACCGCGTGGTGAGCGACTTCACCGGGGAGCTGCAGCGCTCGATTCCCGGGCTGCTCATCTCCCAGGAGACCTTCCGCCGGCACCTGGAGGAGGCGCACGCGGCGGGCTTCGAGCTGGCCTCCATCGGTGACGCGGTGGATGTCATGAATGGCCGCCGGGTGGCGAAGAAGGACTTGTGCGTCGTCACGTTCGACGACGGCTACCGCGACGTCTACCGGTACGCCTATCCGGTGCTCAAGGAGATGGGCGTTCCGGCCATCACCTACCTGCCCACGGCGTTCATCAGCACCGACAAGCGCTTCAACCACGACCGGCTGTTCCACCTGCTGCGCCGGGTCCAGGAGCGCCGCTTCCGGCCGCTCTACGACTCGCTGCCCGCGCCCGCGCTGCAACTGCTGGGGCCCATCCTCTCCGGGCAGAAGACGGTGTCGGCGTCGCTGGACGACTTCATCGGCGAGCACCCCACGCGCGTGCTGACGGAGATCATCGATGCGCTGGAGCAGCAGCTCGGCGGCGGCGCGGACCTGGTGCCGGAGCAGGGCGACATCATGAACTGGGACGAGGTGCGTCGCATGGCGCGCGACGGCTTCGAGTTCGGCGCGCACACGCTGGGCCACACGGTGCTGACGCTGGAGCCGCAGGAGGTGGTGGAGCGCGAAATCCTGGAGTCCAAGCGCGCCATCGAGCGCGAGGTGGGCATCACCGTGCGCGACTTCGCCTACTGCAACGGCTGGTACTCGGACGAGGTCATCCGCGTGCTGTCGGCCAACGGCTTCCGTTCCGGTGTCACCACGGAGGACCTGCCCAATCGCATTGGCGGTGACCCGTTCACCCTCAAGCGCAAGGTGCTGTGGGAGAACTTCAGCCTGGGCATGCTCGGCGACTATTCGTCGGCGCTCACCGGCTGCCAGTTGGATGACTGCTTCGGGGTGCTGGGCATGAGCAGCCCGGTGCCGGGAAAGCGCCCCCATTTCATCAGCGCCCCCTCCGTGGGAAACCAGTTGAGCAGTGCCCCGGTGCGGGTGAGCCCCAAGCCAGCGACCAGTAACGAAATCGTGGTGGGTCCGGAGACCGCCACGACCATCCAGGAGGCTCCGTGAGCGGAGGTTCCACGTCGGCCGCGTCCGAGGGCTCGTTCCTCGGGCGCGCCGGCCCCTTGGTGTTGGCCCGGCTGTTCACCGCCGGGCTGACGCTGTCCATTCCCCTCGTGCTCGCCCGGGTGCTGAACCTGGACGACTACGGGACGTACTACCAGCTGTTCCTCATCGCCACGACGCTCTACTACGTCTTGCCGTTCGGCGTGGTGCAGAGCCTCTACTACTTCCTGCCTCGCGCGGACGCGAAGCGGCCCTTCCTGGGGCAGACGCTGCTGTTCATGTCCGCCATGGGCCTGGTGGGCGCGGGAGCGGTGTGGGCGCTGCTCGGGTATGTGGCGGGCTGGTTCTCCAATCCCGCGCTGGCCGAGTACCGCCTGCCGCTGGCCGCGTACACCGCCTTTCTGCTGGGGAGCTTCCCGCTGGAGGTGTCCCTCACCTCGCAGGGCCGCACGAAGGCGTCCGCGGTCGTGTACTTGATATCGGACGCGGTGCGGGCCTCGGTGATGGTGGTGCCGCCACTCCTGGGCGCCTCGCTCTACGGGATGATGATGGCGGTGGCGGCCTTCGCGGCGCTTCGCTACCTGGCGACGTGGGTGGTGTCGCTGCGCGGCGCCACCGGACCACTGGTGGACCGCCAGCGCTTCCGCGAGCAACTGACCTACGCGGCGCCCTTCGGCGCGGCGATGCTCTTGGCCATTCCCCAGCAGAACGCGCACCTGTATGCGGTGGCGGGCGCGGTGGCGCCGGCGCTGTACGCGCTCTATCGCGTCGGCTGCTTCCAGCTGCCGGTGGTGGACCTCTTGTACACGCCCACCAGCGAGGTGCTGATGGTGCGGCTGGGCGAGCTGGAGCGCGAGGGCCGCCTGGAAGAGGGCGTGGAGGCCTTCCGCGAAGCGGCCGGGAAGCTGGCCTACTTCTTCCTGCCTTTCGCGGCGTTCCTCTTCTCGGCGGCGCCGGAGTTCATCGGGGCGATGTTCGGTGAGAAGTTCCTGCCCGCGGTGCCCGTCTTCCGCATCAGCGTGCTGGGTGTGGTGCTCTCCATCCTCCCCATGGACGGGACGCTGCGCGCCCGGGGGCAGACGCGGGCCATCTTCGCCTCCTACGCGGTGAAGGCGGCGGTGACGGTGCCGCTGGTGTGGTTGGGGGTGAAGCACTTCGGGCTGATGGGCGGCATCGGCTCGTGGGCGGTGGCGGAGGTGGTGGGCAAGGCCATGCTGCTGGCCCGGGTGCCCGCGGCGCTGTCCACGCCGGAGCGGAAGCTGGGCGTGGCGGACGTGATTCCCTGGCAGTCGTTGGGCAAGGCCACGCTGGCGGCGTGCGCGGCGGCGGCGGCGGTGTTCGTCCTGCGGGCTGGTGCCCACGGGGCCTGGGCGCACCTGCCCACGGGCTTCCTGTGGCGCGTGCTGCCTCTGGCGGTGGCCGGGGCACTGTTCTTCATCGGATACCTGGTGGTGCTGCACTTCACGGGGGTGCGACCGCTCAGCCTGATCGCGGGGCTGCGAGCCCGAAGGGCGGGGTAGCGCACTTCCCTCCCTGCGGGGCGGTACCTAGTTTGGTGCGGGTTGGAACAAGGGGATTGGGAGGCGTGATGGGTGTCGACGCGATGACGTTGTACCGGCTCGCGCGCGGGCTGAAGAAGCGGGGCGTGCCCCTGCTGCCAGCCGTCCTGCGCAAGGCCATCTACTATCTGCACAGTTCATACATCCCCGAGGACGCGGAGATCGGCGAGGGGACACAACTGGGCTACGGCGGCATTGGCGTGGTCATCCACAAGGCCTCGCGGATTGGACGCAACTGCCTCATCTCGCAGCAGGTGACCATCGGCGGGCGCTCGGGCATCGAGGGTGCTCCCGTCATCGGTGACTACGTGCGCATGGGCGCGGGCGCGAAGATCCTGGGCAACATCCACATCGGTGACTTCGCCGTCATTGGCGCCAACGCGGTGGTGGTGAAGGACGTGGCTCCGGGCACGGTGGTGGCCGGGGTGCCCGCGCGGGTCATCCGGCAGGACCCGGATCCGCTCGGGACGTACCAGCGCGAGATGGGGGAGCTGCCGCCCCGTGTGTCGCTGGTGTCCGTGCCGTCGTCTTCCACGCTGCGCCAGTAGTCCGCGGGAGTCACATCGATGCGCGTGCTCCTCGTCGGGGATTACCCGCCGCCGCATGGTGGCGTCGCGGTTCATGTTCAACAACTTCATGGCTACCTGCGCGGCTGCGGGGTCGACGTGAAGGTGCTCGATATCGGGAAGGGGGGCCGGCCGGCTCCGGATGTCATCCCGGCTCGCGGCGCCGCACCGTTCGCCCTGTGGCTCGCGCGGCACGTCGCCACCGGGTGGACGATTCACGTCCACACCAGTGGCAACAACCCGAAGTCCTGGGTGCTGGCGGGGATGGTGGGAAGCCTGCCTGGGCCGAAGTCTCCCCGGGTCATCACGCTCCACTCGGGACTGCTGCCGGACTACCTCGCCGAGTCCGACGCGCGTCGGAACTTCGCGCGCGTGGCGCTTGCGGGCTACTCGCGGGTGGTCGCCGTGTCCGACGCCGTGAAGTCCGCGCTGGTGGGCTGCGGCGTGCCCGCGGAGAAGATCGACGTGCTCCCGGCCTTCTGCGCCTCGCAGGTGCGGCCGGGGCCCGTTCCATCAGCGGCGGAGGCCGCGCGCTCCCGGCGGCGGGTGCTGCTGTCCATGGCGCACCATCCGTCGCCCGTCTACGGGCGTGCGTTGATGTTCAAGGCCCTGCGCGAGCTGGCGCAGACGTGGCCGGACGTGGGCCTGGCGCTCTTCGGTCCGGGCCTGGACTCCGAGGCGTTCATCCGCGATGTCCGCGAAGCGCGCGTAGCGGGCCACCTGGAGGTGCTGGGGGAGCTCGAGCACTCCGCTGCGTTGGGGCTCATCGCGCGCAGCGACGCTTTCGTGCGGCCCACCACACATGACGGGGACTCCATCTCCGTGCGCGAGGCGCTGACGCTGGGAGTGCCCTGCGTGGCCAGCGATGTCTGCATCCGGCCCGAGCCCACTCGCGTGTTCGCCGCGGGCAATGCCGGAGAGCTGGCGCGGGTGATTCGCGAGGCCGTGGCGGCAGGGCCCATGCATGTGCCCCAGGTGGATGCGGGGCCGGAGCTGCTCTCGCTGTACGGGGAGCTGTCCTCCAACAACGGTTTGAAGTCGCCACACGAACAAGGTTCAGGCCTGGGGGAGACGAGACATGCGGCGCAGTGATGAGCTGGACCTCGCGCGCAGGGCATTGCGCGGACGTGACCTGGTGGTGTTCTCCAACGACTGGGATGGGGACCCGCTGTCGAAGGTCCACATCATGCGGATTCTCTCCCGGGAGAACCGCATCCTCTGGGTGAACAGCATCGGCAACCGCGCGCCGAAGGCCAACGCGCATGACGTGAAGCGCATCTTCGACAAGCTGGGCCGCTTCACCGAAGGCGTCCGCGAGGTGGAGCCCAACATCCACGTCCTGTCGCCGCTGGCCATTCCCTTCTATGGCTCGGAGCTGGTGCGCGGCGCCAACCGGCAGCTGCTGAGGCTCCAAGTGCTGCGGGCGATGAAGAAGCTGGGCTTCCAGAAGCCCATCTCCTGGAGCTTCCTGCCCGCGTCCGCGCCGGTGTCCGGCACGCTGGGCGAGGAATTCGTCATCTACCACTGTGTGGACGAGTTCGCCGCCTTCAGCGACACCAATGGCCGCCACATCGCGGAGCTGGAGGAGCGGCTGCTCAAGCGCGCCGACCTCTGCATCACCTCCGCCGAGCGGCTGCGTGAGAACAAGGCCCGCGTCAATCCGCGCACGGTGCTGGTGCGGCATGGCACCGACTTCACCCACTTCGTGAAGGCGTGCGACCCGGCCACGACGATTCCGGCGGACATCGCCCGTCTGCCCAAGCCCATCATCGGCTTCTTCGGGCTGGTGGCGGACTGGGTGGACCAGGAGGCCATCATCGCCACGGCCCGCGCCCACCCGGAAGGCTCGGTGGTCATCATCGGCAAGACGACGCCGGACTGTGATGACTCCGCGCTGCGCGCCGAGCCGAACATCCACATGCTGGGCCGCAAGCCGTACGCGGACCTGCCCGGCTACAGCAAGGCATTCGACGTGGCGCTGATGCCGTTCAAGGTCAGCGAGCTGACGCTCAACGCGAATCCGCTCAAGGTGCGTGAGTACCTGGCGTCCGGCCTGTCCGTGGTGTCCACGGACCTGCCGGAGGTCCGCAAGGTGGGGCTCTGCAAGATTGCCAAGGACACCGAGGACTTCGTGCGCAAGGTGGACGAGTGTCTGGCGGACAGACCCGGTCCGAACCGCGAGCGCGCCGAGCGCATCTTCGGCGAGAGCTGGGACGCGCGCGTGGATGAGATTCGCCACCACGTGGGCGCGGCGCTCATGGCGGACGGCAAGGCGCTCTGACGTACCGCCCGCCTAGGCGCGGGCTTCGCGGCCCGCCAGCGCCCGCTCCAGGTGGGCGTAGCGGCGGGCCACCCGCGCGTAGTCCGCCGGTGCCACGGTGGGCTGCGCGTGGGTCCGCGTGAGGTCGGCCTTCGCCTCCAGGTACTCGGTGGCGGAGACGCCTCCGTCCTGTTCCATCAGGCGCGCTGCGTCCTCGTCCGACAGGCCCAAGGGGATGCCCAGGCGCTCCTGCATCTGCTGGCGCAGGGCCTGGTCCAGCTCGGGTAGCAGCTCCTTCTCCACCTTCGCGCGGCGCATCAGCCAGCCCATGCTGCGCACGTACTCCAGCGCGGACCGGTGGCGCTCCACGCGCAGCGGGCGCGGCGCTCCGAAGCGTGTGCCTCGCGACACGACGTAGAGCAGACCCACCGCCAGCACCTGCGCCGTGAAGACCCAGATGCCACGGGAGAAGGGGGGCGGCGGCGCGAGCTGGTGGTGGTACTCGTCGAACAGCAGGGGCCCGCGGGCAGCCAGCGCTTCCCAGAAGCGCAGGTTGTCCAGCAGCTCCAGGCGCCGGTTCTCCAGCAGGTCGGAGCCAGCCAGCACGTACACCTCGCCCTTGCCCATGGCCCTGCGCCACACCGCCACCGCGCCGCCCATGCCGGCGACGGGCACGGCGTCATCGTGGCCCATGCGCAGGCCCCGGTCCTGGGAGACTCGAAGCTGGGAGAGTCCGTGGAGGGGACCCACGGGCAGCCATACATCCACGGTGGTTCCGCCCACGTCGGACAGCGTCGAGTCCAGGCCGCGGCTGCTGGCGGGTAGCATCAGCCCGGACTCCAGATGCAGCCATCCCTCGAGCGCCGCTTGATGTTTCCCCAGCTCGCGGGGCGACAGGTACACGAGCGTCCCGCCTTCCTGGACGAAGCGTTCCAGCTCGGTGACTTCTTCCGTCGTCACGGGCCGACCCTCGGGCGCCGCGAGCACCAGGGTGCGCGTGTCAGGGGGAATGGCTTCGAGCGGCGTCAGCAGCGTGTCCACGGCGCGGCCCCCCTCGCGTAGGTACAGATAGAGCGCGCGAGCCCCCTGCGGCGCCGTGTTCTCCACAGTGGGCACCGGTGAGTCAGGCGCGTCCGTGCGCGTGGACAGGCCCACCGCCAGGGCCAGCGCGATGAGCACTCCGAAGAAGACGACGGCCCGGGTGTTCGTCACCGTGCGCCCTCCGTGGCCAGGGTTCCATTCAGCGACTCGACCTCGGTGACGAAGCGGGCGGCTTCCTCCGGCGCCACCGGCGCGAGCGAATAGAAGGTCCGGTCGTACCAGCCCATCAGCCGCTCCACCTCGCGCACCAGCGCCGTGGACGCGCCGCGGCCGGGCAGCTCCGCCGCCAGCTCACGGTTCGTTCGCACACGGTCTGGCCGGGCCAGCCGCTGCTCCTCCAGTGAGGACAGCAGGCTCAACAACCCTTCCCGGATGGCTTCGCGTGCATCCGTGGAGATCGCCGCCCGGGCCCTGCGCAGGTGTTCGGCCGGAGAGTCCAGGACCAACGGCTCCGCGTTCGCTGCGGAGGAGGCGGAGACATGCGCTGCCTTGCGTCCACGCCGCGCGCGGAGCCGGAGCACGCTCCACAGGATGAGCGCGAGCGCCAGCCCCAGCATCACCGCGCGAGTGGCCACCGCGAAGCCCTGGGCTTCCCTGGATTCGAAGAGGCCCTCCAGCCACGCCGTCACCTCCCGCATGATGCGCTTCAACGCATCGCCGTGCCGCTGGCGCGCGCGGGCGAACTCGGGCCGGTCGAGGATGGCCTCCAGCCGCTCGGGTTCTGTCGGTGGGGGCGGGACGGCGCTGGGGCTGTTCGCCAACGCCTGGACGTCGCAGGCCTCCTTCAGGAATCGCGCGATCTGCTCCGCGCGCTCGGGGGCGGTGTCCCCGTCCTGGGCGGGAGGCAGCGGGATTCCGCCCAGGCGTGCTGACAGCGTGCTCACTTCATCGGCGAATCCGGCTTGGCGGTGTTCGGCCGTCTCGCGCAGGTCCAGCGTGATGTCCTCGCGCTCGGCGCAGGGCAGGGAGGCCAGTAGCAGGAGGAGGGGCAGGCTCGGCACGGTGGAGTCCCGGGGGCGCCGTCAAATGGCGGGCGTCATCGTGTTGAGCTGGTGCTCCAGGTCCAGGGCTTCGCGGCGCACGCGCATGTCCAGGTAGAAGAGCGCGCAGAAGACGAAGTTGATGGGCGTGAAGAAGGACTGCGCCACCGTCTGTAGCAGCTCTACCGGGATGAGCAGCAGCTGCGGCGTGCGGGCCATGGTCCCCGGGTCGAAGGGGCTGCCGTAGGGCATCATCGCCAGCCACGAGGGCAACCCGGAGACGAGCTGGACGGAGATGAGGATGAGACTCACCACGGTGAAGAGAATCATCGCCCGCACCATCACCCGTCCCATGAAGCCCGGCTCCACGCGGCCCGACAGGAGCTGACCGGAGCGCCGGAACGTCTCCCAGGCGCCCAGGTCCTCCATGGCCAGCACCGGGGGCACCAGCAGGAAGCGCAGCATGTACCAGAGCGCCGCGGCCAGCAGTCCCAGGCTCGCGAGCAACGCACCGACCACGCCCAGCACGACGGCCAGGGTGTTGGAACCCGAGGTCACTCCGACGGCGATGCCGATGACCGCGAGGATGAGCCCGGGCAGCATGAGCGCCATCGTCACCAGCGTGGACCAGCCGAGCGACAGCAGGTACACCCCGGTCAGCGTGCCCAGCCGCGAGAAGCTCCGGCGCAGTGCATCCGCGGGACGGACCGGCTCTCCCAACTGGGAGGTGAGGACGTAGCGGGACGCGGCCAGGGTGGCCAGCCAGTACGTCCAGACGAGGAACAGGAACAGGCCCATCCACAGCGCGATGGTGATGCTCGCTTGCGGCAGCATGACCGCCGGGTCCAGCTGGGCGCGCGACTCCGCGTCTCCCGTGTAGAGCAGTGGCGCCACCCGTTGGCCAATCACCAACGTGGCCTTGGTCGCGATGTAGTTCACCAGCGTGAAGCCGAAGCTCAGCAGGAAGAGGGGCTTCAGGTGGGAGCGCCAGAAGGTGGCGGCACGGTCAATCATCTCCCCCATGGCGAGGGGGCGCAGCGCGGCGGCAGCGGGAGTGGAGCTCACGGGGTGCGCAGCATATCCCGCCCGGCGCACGCGGCCAGCAGGCTCCGAGCCGCCGCCGTCGGGTCGTCGGCCTCCAGGACGGACGAGATGACCGCGAAGCCCGCCGCGTCCGGCAGCGTCATCGCGCGCGCGGGGGTGATTCCGCCCAGGGCCAGCGCGGGGCAGGGCAACGCCGCGGCCAGGGCGCTGAACCCCTCCGGCCCGAGGGAAGGCCGTGTGTCTCCCGGCTTGGAACCGGGAGCGAACACCGGGCTCACCAAGGCGAGGTCCGCGCCTCGGGCCGCATGGGCCTCCGCCACGTCATGCACGGCGGCGCTGATCCACCTCTCGGCGGGAAGGTGCGGGCGGACGTCCACGGAGGAGGGGCCATGGGCGGGAAGGTGGACATGGGCGCCGACGAGCAGCGCCACGTCGACACGCCCATTGATGAAGAGCGGGTTGCCACGTGGGTGGCACAACGCGGCCAGTTCCCGCGCCTCGTCGAGGAAGCAGCGCCCGGTGGCCTCGGGGTGGCGGTGCTGGACGGCCACCTCGGGCCCGGCGTCGAGCGCCCGGGCGAGCGCCCACCTCAGCCGTTCGGGCGGTAGGCGCCAGTCGGTGATGACGACGAGCCGGGGAAGGGTGGAAGGCACCACCGTGCGCCCCCGGCCGTCAGTGGTGGACGAGCCCGTCAATCGGGCTGGACGCGGAGCCGTAGGCCTTTCGCGGGATGCGGCCCGCCAGGTACGCGTCGCGGCCGGCCTCCACCGCCTTCTTCATGGCCACGGCCATGCGCACCGGGTCCTGCGCGCCGGCGATGGCGGTGTTCATCAGCACCGCCTCCACGCCCAACTCCATGGCGATGGCCGCGTCGGACGCCGTACCCACGCCCGCGTCCACGATGACGGGGACCTTCACCGTCTCCAGGATGAGGCGGATGTTGTGCGGATTGCGGATGCCCAGGCCGCTGCCGATGGGCGCCGCCAGCGGCATCACGGCCGCGCAGCCCGCGTCCTCCAGCTTGCGGGCGGTGATGGGGTCGTCGCTGGTGTAGGGCAGCACGGTGAAGCCCTCCTTCACCAGGATGCGGGCCGCCTTCACCGTCTCCTCGACGTCCGGGTAGAGCGTCTTCTCGTCGCCGAGCACCTCGAGCTTCACCCACTTGCTCATGCCCAGTTCCTCGGCGAGCCGGCAGGTGCGGACCGCGTCATCCGCCGTGTAGCAGAGCGCCGTGTTGGGGAGCAGGCGCAGGCGGTTGCGGTCAATCCAGTTCATCAGCGACGCCTCGCCCGTGGCCTTGAGGTCCAGGCGGCGCACGGCCACGGTCACCATCTCCGTGCCGGAGGACTCGTGGCAGCGCTGCATGATGTCGTGGCTGGGATACTTCCCCGTGCCGAGGATGAGCCGGGAGCTGAACGTCACTCCGGCGATGGTGAAAGGCTTGTCCTGGATGCTCATGTGCGGACTCCTGGCTAGCCGCCGCCGACGAAGGTGACGATTTCCACGCGGTCTCCCGCCTGGAGGTGGTGTTCGGGGTGGCGGGCGCGGCGCACCACCTCCGCGTTCACTTCCACGGCGACGCCGGGGCCGCCCACTTGAAGCGACTCCAGCAGCGCCGAAAGGGTGGTGCCTTCCGGCACCTCGTGCGTCTCTCCGTTGACCCAGACCTGCATGGCCTCACGGCTCCTTGCGACGACGGGACCTGGGCACGCACTACAAGGGTGACTCCGCGCTGTCAACGCGCTCGCAGGCCCGTACGCCCACTACCGTCACCGGTATACTCAGGGGCGTGCTCGTTCGTTGGACGGCGGGGCGGATGTGGGCAGCGCCTCCCAGGATGACGTAGGTGGGGTGCGACACGGACGGAGGGAATTGAGATACCGACCACACGCCCCATGAAGAGACTTCTCGCGAGCGCATCCTTCTCCATCTGCGTGGCCATGGCGTGCAGGCGCGCACGCGATGGCGGCGCGAATCCAGGCGCGCGCGTACGTGTTCCAGGACATGCCGCCGCCGGGGAGTCCGGTACCCATTCCGACGGCACAGGAGCGCGAGCGCATCGCGCGGTGGGCGCGAGAAGGCGTGCCGCTGTGCGTGGACGGCGGCCTCTAGCCGTTCTTGCGGCTGGGCCCGGTATCTCCGTTTTCTGCCCTTGTTCCCTGGTAGGGCAGGCAGGCGGCCATGCGCCCCGTGGTCCGCCGTGCGCCCCTAAGGCATCCGTGTGCGCCAGACAACCCCTGTTCAAGGGAGGGGGGAGCACCCAGTTTCTGCCCAACGCCGGGGGAAACGCTCTCTCGGCCGCAAGTGAGTGAGGGGGAAACCTTCTCCCAATTCCACGTGAAAGGAGCAGGAACAAATGCGCAAGCTCATGATGGCGGTCACTGCGGTTGCGGGTATGTCGTTGGTCGTCACTGGCTGCAGCAAGCGCGACAACGTCGAGTCGCAGCGCCAGGACGTCGCCGAGGCTCAGGCGGAGGCGCAGCAGGAGACGGCGGAGATTCGTCAGGACGCACGGGAGGACATCGCCAGCACGCAAATGGAGGCCCAGGAGGACATCGCTGGGACGCAGCGTGAGGCCGCCGATGAGATCGCCAGCGCGCAGCAGGACGTCCAGGACGAGCGCCAGGACCTGGCCGAGGCCGAGGCTGATCGCCGGACGGACCTGAATGACGACATGGCCCTGGGTGGCTCCGGCGCGGCGGGCGCCACCGCTGCCGCGAGCAGCGTCAGCGGTCGCGTGCTCTCCACCGGCAACGATGAGCTGACCGTGGTCGACACCAGTAACAACAAGCAGCTCGAGCTGAAGACGAACGACCAGACGCGCATCCTGCACAACAACCAGCCGCTGAAGCTGGATGACATTGAAGAGGGTGCCCAGGTCCGCGCCTCGTATGTCCGTGACGGCAAGGACATGGTGGTGCGCGAGCTGACCGTGACGCAGCCGGTGCAGAAGAAGAAGTAGTCAACGCGTCGAGCGCAGCGGGCGGCTCGTTTCCTCACGGACCGCTCAGAGACGGCCTCCGCTTCGTCGGGGGCCGTTTCCTTTTTTCCCTGAATCCGTGCTGGGAGGTTGGAAGGGTGTGTCGGACGTGGGTGGTAGGAGGGATGCGTGAGGTTTTCTCACGCCTTCCCAACCCAGGGGAGGACTTCCTGCCCAGGAGGCATCACCCGAGATGTCCACTCACCCCCCAGAGCCGCCCGCTTCAAAGCCATTCATTCTCTTCACCACCGGGGCCACGGCGTATGAGTTGATCCGCTACCTCGGGGCACGGGGCTCCGGAGAGCTGCTGCTCGCCCGGCGGCACTATGCGGGCGTCCCCGGCGACCTCGTGCTCATCAAACGTTTGCAGGACGTCGGAGACGCGCAGGGGCGTGCGCGCCTGCGCGAAGAGGTCAAGCTGCTGATGCGGCTCAGCCACCCGGCCATCGTGCAGGTGTTCCTGGTGCGGGTGCATGAAGGATTACCCCACCTGGTCATGGAGCACGTGGACGGAAAGTCCCTGGAGACGCTCATCAGCTACGCGGCGCTGCGGCGCCGGCCCTTCTCGGAAGCGTTCGCCGCCTACGTGGGCGCGGAAGTGGCGGATGCGCTGCACCATGCCCATACGCTGGAAGACGCCCGGGGCCGTCCATTGGGCATCGTCCACCGGGATGTGTCGCCGCGGAGTTTGCGTCTGGACGCGCGAGGTCATGTGAAGCTGTCTGACTTCGCCATGGCCTGGGCGAAACTGCCGGGGCGCATCGTCACGGAGACCCATGTCGTCCGGGGCGACCTGGCCTACGCCTCACCGGAAGCGCTGGCGCGAATGCCGCTGGACGGCCGCGCCGACCTGTTCTCCTTGGGCGTAGTGCTGCTGGAGGTGCTCACCGGCTTGCACCTGTTGGATCTGGAGGACGTGGAGCGGGCCGCGCTTGCCGCGGGGCCGCTGCCTGACGCGGAGGTGCTGCTGGCGGAGGTGCCCAGCTGGCTGCCCGCGCCCTTGATGGCCGCGCGCATGGCGTGTCTGGCTCCGGCGCATGTGGAACGCGCCACCCAGGGATTGTCCTCAGCCATGCGGGCCATCCTCGGCCGGCTTTTGCGCCGGGAGCCCTCAGCGCGCTTCCAGTCCGGCCAGGAACTGGCGGACGCCCTGCGCGCCGTGTTGGCCGGTCAGGGGTACGCCTACGGACCGACCGAAGCCATGCGGGAGGCCACCCAGGTCCGCCGCGACGCCCGCTGCCGCCGGCAGATGGCGGATGTGCTGCGCTGGGAGGACTCCGTACGTCCAGAGGCCCCGCCGCGCACGACATCCGGGTCGGGGGCTTGAGTGACGGCGGGGGCACAGGG
>NZ_VHLC01000118.1:0-25845 GCF_006547355.1 Myxococcus sp. AB036A
GCCACCATCGGTGAGCCGTGAGAAATGAACGCCGCGGCGGCCAGGCCGTGGCCCCCGCGGCGTTCATCTCTCACGGCTCACCGATGGTGGCCCTGGACGCGGATGCCTACCCGCAGGCACTGCGTCGCTTCGGCGGCGAGGCCCAGGCGCGGGCCCTGGTGGTGGTGTCCGCCCATTGGGAGACGCCCGGCGAGATTCGCGTCACCGCCAGCGCGCAGCCGTCCCTCATCCATGACTTCTATGGCTTTCCCGAGCCGCTCTACCGACTGCGCTACGGCGCGCCGGGTGCGCCGTCCCTGGCCCAAGACGTGGTCGCCCGGCTGAAGGCGGGCGGGTTGCCCACCGTGGCTGACGCGGAGCGCGGCTGGGACCACGGCGCGTGGGTGCCGCTGCTGCATGCCTTCCCGGAGGCGAAGCTCCCCGTCGTCCAGGTCTCCATGCCGCTGGGCGCGAGCCCCGCGGACATCGCGCGGATGGGCGAATTCCTTCGGCCGCTGCGCGCGCAGGGCGTGCTGTTGATGGGCAGCGGCGGCATCGTCCACAACTTACGCCGGCTGAATTTCCAGGAGAAGGCGGCGTCCGTCGAGCCGTGGGCCGCGGCCTTCGATGCGTGGATTGCGCAGAAGCTGGAGGCGCGAGACTTCACTGGCCTTCAGTCATGGTTGGATGCACCGAACGCGCGGCTCGCGCATCCAAGGGCCGAACATTTGATGCCGCTCTATTTCGTCCTCGGAGCTGCCCTCCCCGAGGACCGTCTCACCCCCGTATTCGAGGGCTTCCATCACGGAACCTTGTCCATGCGCAGCTTCGCGCTGCGCGCCTGACTTCGCTGTATCTCCCAGGAGCACACTTTCTATGAAGACGTCCATGAAGAGCGCCGTTGCCCTGTTTTTCGCCCTCCCGTCCATCGCGCTGGCCTCCACCTGGAAGGTGGATGACTCGCACTCCAGCGCCGGCTTTTCCGTCCGTCACATGATGGTGTCGAACGTCACCGGCTCGTTCAACGTGAAGAGCGGCACGGTGAACCTGGATGACAAGGACATCACCAAGTCCAAGGTCGAGGCCGTTCTGGACGCGTCCACCGTCAACACCGGCAACGCCAAGCGCGACGAGCACCTGCGGGCCCCTGACTTCTTCGACACGGCCAAGTTCCCGGAGATCACCTTCAAGTCCACCAAGGTCCAGAAGGCGGGCCAGGGCAAGCTGAAGGTCACCGGCGACCTGACCATGCACGGCGTCACCAAGCCGGTCGTCCTGGACGTCACGGGCCCGTCGAAGGAGTCCAAGGACCCCTGGGGCAACACCCGCACGGGCGTGACGGCGACCACCAAGCTGAACCGCAAGGACTTCGGCCTGGCCTACAACCAGGCGCTGGAGGCGGGCGGCGTCGCGGTGGGTGAGGAAGTCACCGTGAACCTGGAGCTGTCGCTGGTGAAGCAGGCCGACGCCGCCGCGACGGACAAGAAGTAAGCCTTCGCTTCTTCTGAAATGACGGAGGGGCCTCCCACGGTGGTGGGGGCCCCTCTTTCATTTGCGGGGCACGGTGGCCCCGCCCGTCCTTCGGGGACGCGCCCGCTCAGCCCTCGGCCACCGCCTGCACGCTGGAGCGGTAGATGAAGATGCGCGCGGTGTTGGTGCGCTGGTCGGCGGGGATGACGAAGAAGCCCGGCGTGCTGCCGTGGAAGTCCTGGGAGAAGCCCGCGACCTGACGTCCGTCGTTGAAGGTGACCCGAATCTTCTGTCCCTCCACCTGCGGCTGACGCGCACCGGCGGCGAGCATGAAGAAGATGGCCTTCACGCGCTTGCCCGGAATCTGCTCGGCGGCGAAGCCGCTCTGCTGCTCGAGGGAGATGACCTCGTCGAGCAGGTCCGCGTCGCGGATGGTGCCGCGCTTCACCTGGCCTTCGACGGTGTGGATGATGACGCGGTGCTCGCCTTCCACGAAGGAGGTGAGGGCCGTGCCTCCGACGATGGCGGTGTCATCGAAGAGCGGCTCACGCTCCGCGGCGACGTGGTTGGCGGGCGCGGCCGGCATGACGACGGCGGTGCGCTGCGGCTGCGCGGCGGTGGCCAGTGAGGCCGCCTGAGCGAAGTGCGCGGGCGCCGACGCGACGACGGGGATGGCGGCCATGGGGGCGGGCGGCGGCACCACGACTTCTTCCTCGACGTCGATTTCGGAGACCTCCTGCTCGAGCTCCATCGAGACTTCTTCTTCCTCGATGGGCACGGCCTCGGTGAAGTCCTGCGCCTGAGCGCCGAAGGGGCTGTCCGTGCTGGCGGCGGCCCACTGCGACGTCACAGGGGCGCTGTCCAGGATGGGCCCGGCCTCCCACGCGGACGCCGCTTCGATGGGCTCGGCCTCCTCCATGACGGGGTCCACGTCCACGGAGGCGTCATTCCACTCCGCGGAGGCAGGCGTGGCCGTGTCCGCGAGGGAGACCTCTTCAGCGGGCGCTTCGTTCCAGTTCGCCGTCTGCTCCGAGGACCACTCGGTGGTGGCGGCGGGGGCGTCCCAGGTCGCGCTGGTGTCGTGGCTGGTCGCGGACCATTCCGCGGCTGCGGGGGCGTTGTCCGCGGGCGTGTCCCACTGCGAGGCGGCAGGCGCGCTCGTTGAGGCCCATTCGGCGGCCGGAGCGGCTTCCTCGATGGGGTCGGCCCACTCGGTCTGGACTTCCTCGGTGGCGGGCGTGGACCACTCCGCGTGGGGGGCTTCCGTGGGCGTTGCCCATTCCTGCTGAGCGCCCTCCGCCGGAGCGGCGGCCCACTCGGCCTGGACTTCTTCTGCCTCGGGAGCGGCCCACTCGGCCTGCGCGCCTTCCGTGGGGGCGGCCCAGGCGGGCTGGGCGGCTTCGGTTGCAGGCGAGGCCCACTCATGCTGGGCAGCGGTTTCGGTGGCAGGTGTGGCCCACTCGGCCTGGACTTCCTCGGTGGCGGGCGATGCCCATTCCGACGCCGGTGCAGCGGCATCGGTTGCAGGCGCCGCCCACTCGGCCTGGACTTCCTCCGTCGCGGGCGAAGCCCACTCCGGTGCTGGTGCAGCGCCTTCTGCGGGCGTCGCCCACTCGGCCTGAACTTCCTCGGCGGCGGGCGAAGCCCATTCCGGTGCTGGAGCAGCGCCTTCCTCGGGCGTGGCCCACTCGGCCTGAACTTCCTCGGTGGCGGGCGAAGCCCACTCCGACGACGGCGCAGCGCCTTCCGCGGGCGTTACCCACTGGGCCTGAACTTCCTCGGCAGCGGGATTCGCCCACTCGCCTTGCGCCACTTCCGTCGCAGGCGAAGCCCATTCCGACGGGGCGGCGGCATCGGCAGCGGGAGTGGCCCACTCGCCTTGAACCTCTTCAGCCGCAGGCGAAGCCCACTCAGCCGGCTGCGCGGCTTCCACGGGCGCTGCGGCCCAACTGGCCTGCGCGGCTTCGGTCGCGGGCGTAGCCCACTCGGCCTGGGCTCCCTCGGTTGCAGGCGAAGCCCACTCCGACGATGCGGCGGCTTCAGCCGCAGGCGTGGCCCATTCGGTCTGGACTTCCTCGGTCGCGGGCGAAGCCCACTCCGGCGATGCGGCGGCTTCGGTCGCGGGCGTAGCCCACTCGCCCTGAACCTCTTCCGCCGCAGGCGAAGCCCACTCCGACGATGCGGCGGCTTCGGCCGCAGGCGTCGCCCACTCGGCCTGGACCTCCTCGGTGGCGGGCGAAGCCCATTCCGACGCCGGTGCGGCGGCATCGGTCGCAGGTGTGGCCCACTCGGGCTGCCCGGCGTTTTCGGTACCGGGAGCGGCCCAGTCGGTTTGCGCTGCTTCAGCCGCGGGCGTCGTAGCCCACTCGGGCTGCGCGGCGGATTCGGTCGCTGGCGCAGTCCATTCGGTCTGAACTTCCTCGGCGGTCGCCCATCCGTTTTCCGAAGAGGCAGTCCATTCCGACGGAGCGGTGTCGGCGCCCGGCGTCGTCCAACCTGCCTGGGCATCCGTCGTGGCGTCAGCGGTTTCTGACGCAGCCCATTCGGCCTGGGCCTCCGTCGCCGCGGGGGCAGCCGTCAGGGCGGCTTCATCCTGCTGGGCGGGGTCGGCCCACTCGGCCTGGATTTCCACGGGCGCTGCGTCGGGCGTAGGCGCTGACCCATCGGCCTGAATCTCCGTGGGCGCGGCCTCAGAAGACTCGGCCCACTCGGCCTGGACTTCCACGGGCGCTGCTTCAGTCGACGCCGTGTTCCAGCCCTCGCTCGGGGACGCCTCAGCCGTGGCCCACTGGGCCTGGCCGTCCTCGGCAATCGGCTCAGCCCACTCCGCTTGGATTTCGACGGGCGCGGCCTCGGTGGAGGACGAAGCCCAGTCGGCCTGGGCCGCCTCGGGCGTGGTGTCTGGCGTGTTCGCAGCCCATTCCGTCTGCTCGCTGCCGAGGGCGGCTTGCGCGGCGGTCTCGGTCCACTGCGCCTGTGCCTCGGTGGGCGCCTGCTCCGCGGAAGTGGCCCACTCAGGTTGGGCTTCAGGGGCTGCCGCGTCTTCGGTCGCAACCCATTCGGGCTGGAGTTCGGTGGTGGAGTCGGCCCACTCGGCCTGGCCCGCCTCGGAAGCGATGCCTGCATCGGCGGCCGCCCACGCCGCCTGGCTCGTGGCAGGCGCCGTTTGCTCGGAGGCCGTCCACTCGGAAGCGGTGACAGGCTCCGCCCACTCCGCCTGGAGCTCGACGGTTTCCGAAACAGGATCCTCCCAGCCTGCATACGCATCGCTGGAAGCGGCCTGCTCACCGGAAGTGGCCCATTCCGTCTGAGCCGCTTCCGCAGCGGGCTGCTCGGAAGTGGAAGCCCATTCAGGCTGCAGCTCGATGGCGCCCGCGTCACCCTCCGCCATCGCCACACCGCGCTCATCGGTCGGCGCGAAGTGCCCGTGGGCCAGGAACTCGTTCGCCGCCGCGAGAGGCACGGCCTCTTCGGGGTTCCCGCTCAGGTCGAACATCTCCTCGGCGGAAGGCGTGTGCGCGGACGAATGCGCCGAATCTCCCACCACCTCGATCGTTTCCGCGTGGAGGTCCGGACCCACCTGGACCGGCCGGAGTTCGAGCGATGGGACATCCGACGACGCGAAGGGCGTAGCCCCCGGCGAGAAGTCCACGTCCGAAGCGGTGGCCTCCGTACCGACTTCGATAACCTCGAGCGTGGGCTGCTCGCTCCCGGCGTCAGCGGCCTGGAACGATGCCTCGTCCGCGGCGTGCCCGGGCGCGGACTCGACATCGATGACATCGAGGGAGGGCTCGTCGGACGACACCTCGGCCGCGTTGAGCTCCAGCGTCGGGACGCTTTCCTGCTGCGCGGGAGACTCTTCGCTCACCTCCGAGCCATCGAGGGCGATTTCAGCCGACTGCGGTTCGGCGACGTCGGAGGCCTCCAGGGAAATCTCCGCGGCCGGCTCAATCGGGGCGGGCTCAGCGACGTCTGTGGCGTCGAGCGTGATTTCGGAGGGCGACTGGGCAGAAGGCGATTCGGCGACGTCGGACGCATCGAGCGCGATTTCGGGCTCGCTCATCTCGGTCGCGTCGAGGACGAGCTCCTTCCCAGCGAGGGCCTCACTCGAGTGGTCGTAGGTGCTGTGGGCCGTCTCGATGGCAGCCAATTCGCTGACGTCGGAGGCCGCATGCGCCGTGGTGGCGAACTCCTCGGCCGCGTCCGTGCTGCCCCATGCGCTGGATGCGAGCGCCGTGTCGGAGGTGGCTTCGTCGGCGGTCGCCACCGAGTCCAGCTCCATCGTGGCCGCATCACTGACATCGGCGGTGTCGAGCGCCACTTCCGGATACGCCTCGGCAGTGGCCGACTCGCTCGCTTCGGACGTCGCGAAAACGTGCTCGCTCACAGCCGGGTCGCTGACCTCTGCGGCGTCGAGCACCGCTTCGGTGTACGGTTCACCAGCGGCGGTTGCATCGCCCTCGCTGAAGGCAGTCTCGGCGAGGGGCTCGAACGAGGCTGCTGCGCTGCCGTAGGTGTCAGAGGGGGAGGCCTCGGCGACGACCTCGCTGCTGGCATCCGCGGACGCCAGCTCCGGCTTGGGAGCGGACGTTTCGATGACATCCGAAGCCGAGAGCGCCAGCTCGGGAGCGGCTGCGGTCGTATCACTTGCCTCGGAGGCAGTCAGCGCCGCCTCGGGATAAGCCTCCGCCGTCGCGGCATCGCTGACGTCGGCCGTCGCGAAGTCTGCCTCAGGGTAGGCCTCCGCCGTCGCGAACTCCGTCGCGGGATAGGCCTCCGCCGTCGCGAAATCTGCCGCGGGGTAGGCTTCCGCCGTCGCGGCATCGCTGGCGTCAGACGCCGTGAGGGCTGTCTCGGGATAGGCCTCCGCCACGGCGACATCGGAAGCGTCGAGCGCGATTTCAGCGGGCGAGTTGTCGGCGCCCGTCTCGGTCCCGGCAGACGCGTCGAACGCCATCTCCGAGGCGTGCTCAACCGCCGCATCGCTCACGTCGGCTGCATCGAGCGCAATCTCGGTGGGCTCGGCTTCGGCCGAAGCCTCATCCGCGGTGTCGAGTGCAATCTCGGCGGGCTGTGCCTCGTACGTATCGCCCGCGATGAAATCCGTCGCGCCGTGGTCGGCCGTCGCAATGGCATCAGGCGTCACGTCGGTCGTCGCACCCGCGTCCCACGCATCCGTCGTATCCGCGGAGTCCGCAGCCGACGCTTCGACCATTTCGGAGGCGTCGAGCGCGATTTCGGAATCCGCAGCCTGCGAGGCCGCCTCCGGCTCCGCCATGGCGGCAACGTCGATGATGTCGCCCGCATCGGCGACGTCCACGCGCTCAGTCTCGACGGCGAGCGGCGCGGAGGCCCACGCCTCATCGATGGGAGCGGGAGACTGCTCGTGGGCCAGGACAGGCTCGCTGTCGGCGGTGCCGTCCAGCAACTCGACCTCGGCGGACGGGACCTCCACTTCCGTCGAGGCCAGGGCATCGTCCGTGGGCGCCACCGGCGCCTCCGGTGCCGACTCGACCTCCATCGACAGGTCGGCGAACGACGCCTCCAGGGAGGTCTCGGGTTCGGCGCTGGCGGCCACCGCCGGCGTGTCCGACGCCACTTCGGAGAAGTCATCCTCCGCAACGCTCAGGGCTTCCGGCTGCGCCTCCTCGGACACGGGCTGCGCATCCTGCTGGAGGTCCGCGGTGACGTCCGCGAACGACGCAGACGGGTCATCCGCCGCGGACGGTTCCTCGCCAGCGGACATCGCCTCGATGTCGGGTTTCTGCTCAGCGCTCAGTGCATTCTGAGCCTGTCCACCGGCGCCCGGCGTCATCCACGGCGCGGGCTCGCTCAGCGCGGGAATGTCGATGTCGTCCGAAAGGCTGAGGTTGTCCGGCTCGACAGCCGGCTGGTGTGCGGGAGCGCTGGGGTAGGACTGCTGCACGGGCTCCGCGGCATAGGCCTGCGGATCCGCCTGCCACGCTTCGGCAGTGCCCTGGGCGTAGCCCGCATTCGGGTCATGCGCCTGCTGCGCGTAAGCCTGCGCATTCGGGTCATACGCCTGCGCGTTCGGGTCGTAGCCTTGCTGCGCGTAAGCCTGCGCGTTCGGGTCGTAGCCCTGCTGCGCGTAGGCCTGAGCGTTCGGGTCATACGCCTGAGCGTTCGGGTCGTAACCCTGCTGCGCGTAGGCCTGCGCATTCGGGTCATACGCCTGCGCGTTCGGGTCGTAGCCCTGCTGCGCGTAAGCCTGCGCGTTCGGATCGTACCCCTGGTTCGGGTCGTAGCCGGCGGGGTAGGGGTACCACTGACCATCGGCGGCGTAGTAGCCCTGGGGCTGCTGCTCGTAGCCGGCGGGGTAGGGGTACCACTGGCCGTCGTCGGCGTAGTAGCCCTGGGGCTGCTGCTCGTAGCCGGCGGGGTAGGGGTACCACTGGCCGTCGTCGGCGTAGTAGCCCTGGGGCGCGGCCTGCTGCTGCCAGGCGGCGGCGTCCGCGGCTGGCGCGTAATCCACGCCCAGCTGTGCGCGCAGCTCGTTCCAGCGAGCCTCCTCCACCGGAGACAGGCTTCCCAGCTTCCGCTTCTCGTCGAGAAAGCGGAATTCTCTCATCGCTGCGCGCGTGTCCGACATCCGTCACCTTGCTGCGGACAGCGTACAGCCGAGCTTCTGTCGCAGCGTAAATAGAGGGGGCTGCGAGTCTAGGGGACTCCCGGGAACGGGTAAACCAATTGGCCCGGGCCCGGCTGGCAGCCTCCCCTACTGGAGAGCGGCCCGGACGTCCTCGTCGAGGCTCGCCCGCGTCTTGCCGTAGTGGTCCGACAGGGCCTCGTCGATGGGTCTTCCCTGTCCCACCTCACGGACCATCGTGAGGAACCGGCCCGTGCCGCCCCGCTTCACCAGCTCGCGGACCGCCACGGCGGAGGTGGCATAGGCGATCGCCGGGTTTCTCTGCATGATGAGCGACGAGCCCTCCATCTGCGCCAGCTTGGGCAGGGAGTTCGCCTTGGCGGCCCGGGCCATGTAGTTCCGGACCGACCGGTCGGGGTCCTCGCCGCCCATGTAGCGCCACTCGACGTACTCGGCCAGGCCCTCGTTGAGCCAGACGGGGAGGTTGTTCCCGTAGCCGCCGCAGAACTCATCCAGCGCGGCGTGTACGTACTCGTGGACGAGCGTGGCCTTGGTCTGCGGCGTGAGCTCCGCGGCGTCGTTGATGCGGATGGCGTTGTCGGAGTAGAGCCCGGCGACCGCTCGCGCCCGCGCCGCGCCGAAGTGCGTCTGGAACTCCGCGAGTGTGTACAGGATGATGTCCACCGGTGCGTGGCGCACCTCGCCCAGCATGCTGCGGGTGAAGTCGTAGGCTTCATCCAGTGCGGCGACGATGCGGCCCTCGTACTCCGCGCGTTGGCCGAAGTCGCGATCGTTGTTGAAGTACCGGATGACGAAGCGGCTGTTGGAGCGCGTCCGCATGCCGTCCGCGCCGGTGCCTGACTCGTAGTTGAGGCTGGCCGAGCGCGTGTTGCCCCGGCCCTGGCCGGCCACCGCGGGCTGGGTTTCGACCATGACGGTGGGCCGCCCGCTCGTGGCGCCATTCATCCGCAGCTCCAGGCGCTCCGCCTCGCGCCGCGCGGCGGTCTCCTCTGTCGTCTTGGCGCGGGCCTGCACGAGCAGCCGCTTCGCTTCCGCGGCCTCCTTCGACTTCGCCGGCACCTTCTCCAGCGCCGCCACGGCGCCCACCGCGTCCTGTTCCTCCATCAGCAGCCGCCCCAGCTCCAGGCCGAAGGCGCCGTCCTTGGGGTACTGGGCCAGCCCCTTGCGCAGGGCGGCTTCCGCGGTGGCCCGCTGGTCCGTCTTCCGCGCGGCCCGGGCGAGGCACCGCAGCGCGCCCGCGGACTCCTCGTAGACGGTGGCCCGCTCGCCCAGGGAGTACGCCATCACCGGGTCCTCGTCCTTCAGCGCCTCGCAGCCCTTCTGGAGCGCCGTGGCGACGGTGCTCCGCTGCGGGGTGGGCACGTCCGACGCCTCTCCGGCCGAGAAGGCCAGATAGAGCTCCTCCCAGGCGCGGCTGGCGGCGAGCGACTTCGCCTTCTGTCCGGGAGAAGAAGGGGCGGCGGTCAGTAGCAGGGCGGAGAGCAGGGCGGCGGGGCTCATGCCCTGAGTATCGCCGGACACGGGCGCACGGGCGCAAGGCCCTGCCCCCGCATGGGGTGTTACTTGCGGGCCACCTGCCAGCCCAGCCGGTGGAGCGCGCGCTCCAGCTCCTCGATTTGCGCGGGCCCGGTGGTCTCCAGCGTCACCTCCACCATGGCCTCGCCCAGGCCCGCCTTGGAGAAGGCGCGCTCGTGGTGGATCTCCACGACATTGGCGCGCAGGTCGGCCACCTGCGTGGTGAGCTTCGCCAGCATTCCGGGCCGGTCCGGCAGCCGGACCTCCAACTGCACCAGACGGCCGGCCTTCACCAGACCGCGCTCGATGATGCGGCTGATGACGTTCATGTCGATGTTGCCACCGCTCAAGATGATGGCGGTGCGCCGGCCCCTCGCGGCGGGAACGTCACCACTGAGCAGCGCCGCCAGCCCCACCGCGCCGGCGCCCTCCACCACGCTCTTCTCCTGCTCCAGGAGGGTGAGGATGGCGGCGGCGATTTCCTCCTCGTCCACGGCCACCACCTCGTCCACGTACTTCTGCACCATGGGGAAGGTGAGGTCGCCCACGCGCTTGACGGCGATGCCGTCCGCGATGGTGGTGCCCGCGGCCGCCAGCAGCACGCGCTCGCCCGCCTCCACCGACGCCTTCATGCTGGCGATGGTCTCCGCCTGCACGCCCACCACGCGGATGTCGGGCCGCGTCTCCTTCAGGGCGCACGCGATGCCGGAGATGAGCCCGCCGCCGCCAATGGGGACGAGCACCACCTCCAGGTCGGGGCACTGCTCCAGCAGCTCCAGGCCGATGGTGCCCTGGCCGGCGATGACGTGTGGGTCATTGAAGGGGTGGATGAAGACGCGGTCCTCCGCCTTCTGGATGCGCAGCGCCTCCGCGTAGGCCTCGTCGTAGTTGGTGCCCTTGAGCACCACGCGCGCGCCGTAGTCATCCCGCGTGCGCGACACCTTGATGAGCGGGGTGCGCTCCGGCATGACGATGGTGGCACCCACGCCCAGCCGACGCGCGTGGTACGCCACTCCCTGCGCGTGGTTTCCGGCGGACGCGGCGATGACGCCCCGGCGCCGCTCGTCCTCGGTCAGCGTCAGCAGCTTGTTGAGGGCGCCGCGCTCCTTGAAGGCCCCGGTGCGCTGGAGGTTCTCCAGCTTGAAGAACACCGCGGCGCACTCCGTCCGCTCCGTGTAGTAGTCCGACTGCGGGCACGGCGTGGGGCGGATGGCCGAGCGAAGGCGCTCGCGCGCGGCCTGGATGTCCTCAAGGGTGACCATGTGCGCGCCTCTATCGGAAGCGCGCCCCGGGCGGAAGAGACACGAGGAAGGAGCGTGCTCCGCCGGCTGCCTGCCGCGCCGCGCTACGTCCAGCGCGTGACACGGCGGACCGCGTCAGATGCCGCGCAGCACGGTGGCCTTGCCCACCCGGCCAATCGCCAGGATGTACGCGGCCGTCCGCATGGAGACCTTCCGGGAGCGCGCCACCTGCGCCACGCGCTCGTAGGCCTCCTTCATGGACTTCTCCAGCTCCGCGTTGACGCGGTCCTCCTCCCACGACAGGTGCTGGAGGTTCTGCACCCACTCGAAGTAGCTCACCGTCACGCCGCCGGCGCTGGCGAGCACGTCCGGCACCACGAAGATGCCGCGCTTCTCGAAGATTTCGTCGGCCTCCGGCTGGGTGGGGCCGTTGGCGCCTTCGATGATGAGCTTGGCGCGCACCGCGTGGGCATTCTCCCGGGTGAGCACGTGGCCCAGCGCCGCGGGGATGAGGACCTCGCAGTCCGCGCCCAGCACGTCATCGTTGCTGCACGAAGCACCCCCGCTGAAGCCCGTCACCGTGCCGGTGCGCTTCACGTGCTCGAAGAGGGAGGGGATGTCCAGGCCCTGCGGGTTGCGAACGCCGCCCAGCGCGTCCGCCACGGCCACCACCACGCCGCCGTCCTCCCAGAGGAGCTGCGCGGTGTGGCCGCCCACGTTGCCGAAGCCTTGGAGCGCGAAGCGCGTGCCCTTCACCGGCAGGCCCAGGTCGCGCAGGATTTCACGCGCCACATAGAGCAGCCCGCGGCCGGTGGCGGCCTCGCGGCCCTTGGAGCCGTAGAGCTCCAGCGGCTTGCCCGTCACCACCGCGGGAGAGTGGCCGTGGTAGCGCGAATACTGGTCCATGATCCACGCCATCACCTGGGGGTTGGTGTTGACGTCGGGGGCGGGGATGTCGCGCGTGGGGCCGATGACGTCCTGCACCTGGTCCACGTACTTCCGGGTGAGGCGCTCCAGCTCCTTGATGCTCAGCTGGGACGGGTCGCAGGCGATGCCGCCCTTGGCGCCGCCATAGGGGACATTCACCACGGCCGTCTTCCACGTCATCAGCGACGCGAGCGACGCGCACTCGTCCTGGTCCAGCATCGGGTGGTAGCGCAGGCCGCCCTTCATGGGGCCGCGGCTGTTGTCGTGCTGAATCCGGTAGCCGAGGAAGGTGCGAATCTCTCCGGAGTCCATCTCGATGGAGACCTGGACCTTCACCTCGCGCAGGGGCGTGGCGAGCAGCGTTTCGATGGGGGTGCCTACGTCCATGATCCGCGCGGCTTTGCGGAAGTAGTAGTTGGTACCCTCGACGGCGCTCATGTGTCGGCAAGCTCCTGGATGGCGGCGCGCGAGACCTTAACAGAAGGGGTGCGCTACCATAGGAAACTGCCATGCCGCCCGAACCGCCGGACGCTTCCACCGTGAGTGGACACCTCCAGGGACTGGCCCGGCGCATCCGGACACTGCGGGAGCGGCGGGGACTCACCCAGGAGGACTTCGCCGCCCGCTGCGGCATCTCCGTGTCCTTCGCGTCCCTGCTGGAGCGAGGCGAGCGCAGCCCCAGCTACGAGACGCTGCTCCAGGTGGCCGCCGCGCTCCAGCTCCCACTGTGGGAACTCTTGCGGCTGGAGGACACGCAGGACGCGGGCGTCCACCGGCTGGAGGCCTTCGTCCGGGGGCGCGGCTTGGCTCGCGCGGACGTGGACCGGTTGCTGTCGGTGGCGGAGGTGATGTTCAACGAGCCCACGCGGGCAACGGAGGACATCCAGGCCGTCCGGCCGGAGCCCGCCCGCTGCGGCGAGCCCGGCTGTGAGAAGCCAGTGCTCGCCCGGGGCCTGTGCGCCGCCCATTACCACCGCGAGCGGCGCAGGAAGGCCGCCAGTCCAGGGACTGGCGGCACCTGAGGGACTACTTCCGCTTGGCCTGCTCCACCTTGAGCGTGCGCTCGCCGTGGGGCTTGCCGTGCGTGGCTTCGAAGGCCGCCACGTCCTCGTCGGCGACGAAGACATACGCGTAGGTGGGGCGCAGGTCCGTGCGCAGCACCTTGCCGGCCGGAGCGCCCGCGGCCTCCAGCGCGGCGGCGACGCCCGCCTCGTCCAGCCCGTCCTGCTTGCCCAGACCCACCCACAGGCGCGTCTGGCCGGGAACCTCCGGCAGGGCCTCCGTGCGGGGACGGCGCTCCGGGCGTGCGCCCCGCGGACGGTGACGCTCCACCTTCAGCGCCTTCTCGCCGTGGGGCTTGCCGTTGACGGCCTCGAAGCCGGGCGCGTCCTCCTCGGCCACGTAGGCGTAGCCGTAGGTGGGGCGCAGCAGGGTGCGCAGCACCTTGCCGGCCGGAGCGCCCGCGGCCTCCAGCGCGGCGGGCAGCTTCGCCTCGTCCATGCCGTCGTCCATGCCCAGGTTGATCCACAGCTTCGCCTCGCCGGGGCCCGCGTCCGGGGACGGGGGCGGGCGGGGCGTGGCGTCACGCTCCGTGCGCGGCTTGCTCTTCTCCACGCGCAGCGTCTTGGTGCCGTGCTGCTTGCCGTTGATGGTCTCGAAGGCGGCGGCGTCCTCCTCCGCCACGAAGACATAGGCGAAGGTGGGGCGCAGCTCGGCGCGCACGACCTTGCCCACCGGGGCGCCCGCGTCTTCCAGCGCCGTGGCGATGCTGCCCGGCCCCAGGCCATCCGCGGTCCCCAGGTTCACCCACAGCTTCGCCTCGCCCGGACCGGCCTCCAGCGCCGCCGCGCCGCGGCCACTCTCACCGCCGCGCTCGCGCCGCGCGTCGTCACGGCGGGGCCGGCGCTCGCGCTCGCGCTCGGAGGACTCGCCGCGCTTCTCGCGCCGGTCGTCGCGCTCACGGTCGCGGCGCTCGCCACGCTCCTTCCGCTCGCCGCGCTCGCGCCGGCCGCCCTCGCGGCTCTCGAACTTGCGCTCTTGCGGAGGCTCACGCCCTTCCGCCGCCATCGCCGCGGCGGCCTTCTCCATGCGCAGGTGGCTGAAGAAGTACTTCAGCAGGAAGGCGATGAGGTCGTCGGCGTCCGCGCGGGGCTTGAGCTGCGCGGCCAGCGGCAGGAAGCCCTCGAAGACGGAGCCGCCCGCGGCCTCCTGGATTTCGCGCACGTGGCGCTCCGTCCACAGGCGCATGGCCTCTTCCGGGGCCGGCATCTCGCGCTTGTCGAACTTGATGCCGTACTTCTTCTCCAGCGAGGTGTACGTGGCCAGCTCACGCCCGGAGAAGAGGTTGATGGCGGTGCCCTTGTTGCCGATGCGGCCGGTGCGGCCCACGCGGTGCAGGTACACCGCCGGGTCCTCCGGCAGCGAGTAGTTGATGACGTACTCCAGGCCGGAGATGTCGATGCCGCGCGCCGCGATGTCCGTGGCGACCATGAAGGCCACCTCGCCGCGCTTCACCTTGCCCATGACCCGCTCGCGCTCCTTCTGCGGCAGGTCGCCATTGAGCAGCTCCGCGTCGAAGCCGTTGCGGTTGAGCACCGCCGTCACCAGCGCCGTGTCATCCCGCGTGTTGCAGAAGATGATGGCGTTCTGCGGCTCCTCCTTCTCCAGCACGTAGATGAGGTTGCGCGGCTTGGGGAAGGCGTCCGACACGTCGTAGCGGATGTGGTGGATGTGCTCCACCGTGAAGACGTCGCCCGACAGCAGCAGCGTCTCCGCGTTCGTCGTGTAGCGCGCGATGAGGTTCTGGATGTCCGTGGGGACGGTGGCGCTGAAGAGCAGCACCTGGCGCGTCTTGGGAAGGCGGTCGAGGATGCGCGTGACTTCCTCGTAGAAGCCCTGGTTCAGCATCTCATCCGCTTCATCCAGGACGGCGTGGTCACACGCGTCGAGCTTCAGGTTGCCGCGGTTGATGTGGTCGAACACGCGTCCCGGCGTGCCGACGATGATGGGGGTGCCTTCCTCCAGCGCGTCCTCCTGCTGCTTCATGGAGGCGCCGCCGTAGATGGCCGCGATTTTCAGGCCCTTGTGCTTGGCGAGCATCTTCAGCTCGTCCGCCACCTGGAGGGCCAGCTCGCGGGTGGGGCAGAGGATGAGCGCTCGGACGCGGCGCTCGTCGGCGGGAATCTTCTCGAGCAGGGGCAGGCCGAACGCGGCCGTCTTGCCGGTGCCCGTCTTGCTGCGAACGATGAGGTCTTTTCCCTCCATGGCGGGCCGGAAGGCGCGGGCCTGGACAGGGGTGGGGTTGGTATAACCGCGCTCCGCCAGGGCGAGGCGGATGGGCTCTGACAGGTTCATGTCGTCGAAGCCGATGTCCGCGATGTACTCGGCGGGACGTGTCGGGGCTTCGTCAGGCGCCGGACTCCCCGGCGCGTTTGGCTCTTGGATGTCGCTCATCAGGCATGGGCATAGCCCCTGCATTACCCTGTGGCAACAATCGCGGCACTTTGCTGTATGGAGCCCCCATGGCGAATGGGAGGAAAAGAACCAAAGGTACGTCCCCCCGACCCCGCGTGAAGCGGCCGGCCTCGCCCGGGGCTGGCGACGTCGTGGACGCCGAGGTGGAGGGGGTGGAGGTCGAGGCTCAAACCGACCCGGATTCACTGGAGCCGGACGCGGCGGAGCTGGCGGAGGTCGAACCGGAGGCGGAGCTGGACACCCCCGTTGCGCCCCCCCGGGCACTCATCCGCTCGGCGGAGACGGGGCTCACGCCCAGGGACCCCCTTCAGGCCTACATGGCCGAGGTGCAGCGCCATCCGCTCCTGACGCGGGAGGAAGAGCTCCAGCTGGCCCGGCACTACAAGGAATCCGGGGATGTGAACGCCGCCTACCGGCTGGTGGCGTCCAACCTGCGCCTGGTCGTCAAGCTGGCCCATGAGTACCACCGCAACCCGCTGTCCCTGCTGGACCTGGTCCAGGAGGGAAACATCGGGTTGATGCAGGCGGTGAAGAAGTACGACCCCGAGCGCGGCGTGAAGCTGAGCAGCTACGCCGCCTGGTGGATTCGCGCGTACATCCTCCGCTACATCATGGATAACTGGAAGATGGTGAAGCTGGGGACCACCGAGGCCCAGCGGAAGCTCTTCTTCAAGCTGCGCCAGGAGCAGGAGAAGCTCGTCGCCCAGGGCTTCGAGGCCAGCCCCAAGCTGCTCGCCGAGCGGTTGAACGTCACCGAGCAGGACGTGGTGGAGATGGACCAGCGGCTGGGGCACGACGAGATGTCCATCGACGCGCCCCTGGGCAATGACGACGACTCGCGGACCACCCGGGCGGACCGCTACCTGCCGTCCAACACGATGCCGGCGGACGAGCGCCTGGGCGCCGAGCAACTCAAGGCCCTCTTCCGGGAGAAGCTGGCCGAGTTCGCCCGGACGCTGGAGGGCAAGGAGCGCTTCATCTTCGAGAGCCGCCTCGTCTCCGACGAGCCCCTGACGCTTCAGGACATCGGCGACAAGTACGGCGTCAGCCGGGAGCGGGCCCGGCAAATCGAGGCGGCCCTCATCAACCGGATGCGTGACTTCATGCGTGAACACATCCCGGACTTCGACCTGGTGGCCAGTCCCAAGGCCTGACGGCGGGGGAGGGGGCGAGGCAGCCGACCGGGCACTGGCGATATGCTGGCGGGCGCCCGGCCGTTCTCCTCGCACCTTCAGGAGCCCCCTCATGCACCGCTCCACCCGCCTCGCGGGAGTCTGTCTCGTCGTCGCCACGTTGTTGACGCTGGCGGGGTGTTCCAGCTCGCTGCGCAAGAACTACGTGCGCGACAAGGCGGCCAACCACGTCTACCGCCAGGAGCTGGCGCAGCTGTGGCCCCACGTCCAGGAGGTGCTCCGGGGCCACGGCTACTCCTGGAAGGAGATGCCGGGCCGCTACGTCCTGGAGACGGAGTGGCTGGACTCCGGCGGCGGCAGCCTGGGCCCGGGCACGGCGTCTCGCTTCCTGGTGCAGGGCATCGTGCTCACCGGCGGTGGCACGGCCCTGCGGGTGATGCGCGGAGACCGCGTCACCCAGTCCATTGGCGTCGGTTACGTGGACAAGGAAATCAAGACGGACGAGGACTACGCCCAGGCCGTCCACGACAGCCAGGCCAGCGGCGTCCTGCCCACCCGGCAGAACTACTTCCGGGACCTGGAAATCGAGCTGGAGATTCTCCGCCGCAGTGATCCGGAGGCGGCCGCGCGTTTCGACGCGGACGCGCTGGCCGCACACCCCTGAGTCCCGCGGCGGACCCCGCCCCTACTTCGACCAGGGGCGGGAGATGACGCAGGCGTTGATGCCGCCCACGCCCATGGACAGCTTGCCCGCGCAGCCCGCGGGCGCCTCGACGGCTTCGTCGAAGACGAAGCGGCCGTGCACGTGGGAAATCTGCTTGTTGAGCTCCGCTTCCTTCAGCGGCGTGGGGAACACCTTGCCCTGGCCGTAGCCCAGGTACTGCGCCGTCAGCTCCCAGCCGCCGCCAGCGGACATGCCGTGGCCGAAGGTGCCCTTGCGCGCCGTAATCAGCACCTGCTCGGGCAGCACGTCGCGCAGGTTCTGGACCTCCAGGAAGTCACCCGGGGTGGCGGTGGCGTGCAAGTCCCAGCTCCCCACGTCCTCCGGGGCGCAGCCGGCCGCGGCCAGGGCCTCGCGGATGGCCAGCGTGGGGCCTTCCTTGGACGGGGTGATGATGTGGTCGGCGTCCGCGGTGACGCCCACCGCGATGGGCTCCATGCCCAGCGGCTTGAAGCCCTTGGCCGTGAAGTGCTCCAAGTCACCCAGCACCCACACCACCGAGCCGCCCGCGATGTGCGTACCGCGCAGCGCGGTGAGGGGCTTGGAGACGGCGGCGTCCGCGGAGATGACGCGGGCGTTGTAGAAGCCGCCCACCGTGAGCGGCATCGGCGGCGGGTCCGTCATGCCCATGACGACGGCCTTCGCCTGGCCCAGTTGAATCGCGTTGATGGCCAGCCGCAGGCCGTAGCCGAACGACGAGCACGCGGCCACCGGGGCGAACGTCATGCCGGTGATGCGGCCCATCATCGAAATCTGCGAGGCCGGCGTGTTGTGGATGTTCCACAGCACGTTGGAGGACACGGCGTTCCACGGCGGCTCCGGCGACATCCACTTCTTCTGGAGCCGGGCGTTGCGCGTGCGCTTCTCCTTGATGACGGCCAGCTTGGCGGACTCCACGTCGCCATCCTCGGGTACGCCAATGGCTTCGATTTCGCGCAGCTCGTCCAGGTACTCGCGCAGCTCCGGCGAGCGGCCCGCCCAGAAGTGCCACCACGCGTCCTCGGCCTCGTCGCGCGTGGCCTCGTCTACCGTGGACGGCTCCGGCGGAAGGCCGGGCAGCGGCTCCTGCGTCTCACGCCACTTCCGCAGGGCGCCGTTGCGCTCCGGCGCGGACCAGAAGCGGTCCCACCGGCGCTGCGCGCGGTACAGGTCCAGGGAGATGGAGCGGATGGTGGGCAGGTCGCCCAGGCCGGTGCCCACGTAGACGTGCGCGCGGGGCCCCAGCGCCTGCAGCTCCTGCTCCAGGCCCGGGTTCTGCGCCAGGGACTGGATGAACGCGCCAATGGCGAACTGGGTCGGCTGGCCCATCTTCCGCTCGAGCTGCGAGAAGCGGCTGCCCGGGAAGCGCGCGTCAATCCACGGCTTGTAGTCGGCCAGGTCGAACTCCGGCATGCCGACGAGGAAGTTGTCGGGGCCGAAGCCGTTGAAGGGGGACAGCCAGCTTTCGGACGACGAGAGGTTGCGCTCGAACGCCTCGATGTTCCTGGACCGGGGGGCGACCACGCCCCAGCCGAAGATGCCTACTCTGCGCACGTGTGATTGTCCTTCGCCGCTAGGGGGCGAGCGGCTGAATCTTCAAGTTGTCGAAGTGAACCCGGTTCTTCCAACCGGAGAAGCCGAAGTACTGATTGCGTGGGCCCTCCAGCGGGACGGGGTCCTTGAGCGTCAGGTAGGGCTGGCCATCCAGCTCCCACGCCAGGGTGCCGCCGTTGCGGGTAATCTTGATGTGGTGGCGCTTGCCGGGCACCACCGCGGCGCCGTCGCGCACCGCCCGGTCATTCGCGTGCTCGTTCTGCCGGGCGATGGCGGACTGGGTGTTGCGCCAGCCACCGAAGATGATGACGTACCCGGTGGCGGTGTACTGCAGCCGCAGGTCGCCCGCGTAGAACGAGCGCCCGTCGCCCCACACCTCCACCTTGATGTCGCCCTCCGGGTTGTCCGTCCAGGCGTCGAATTCAATGGTGGCGTTGGTGGGGATGGGCTGCTTCAGCCACACCGGCCGGTTGTGCATCAGCTCCACCACCAGCGCCCCGTCCACCAGCTTCACCGCGGAGGGGTTGGTGGCGTTCCACGCGTCACCCAGCGTGTCGCGGTTGAAGTCGTCCGCGTAGGGCCCGGGGGGCGGCGTGGGCGCGCGCGGCGCCGCCGTGAAGGGGAGCCGGTCCGGCGTGTCCACCCGCAGGTTGTCGTAGAAAATCTGGGACTCGAAGCCGGACAGGCCCAGCCGGTCCTGCCCGGGGCCCTTGAGCGGGAAGGGGTCGTCCAGCTCCAGCATCAGCTCGCCGTCGACGAACCAGCGCAGCAGCGAGCCCCGGCGCTCGATGCGCCAGTGATACGTGCGGCCCGCCTGCACCGGCTGGCCTCGCAGCTCCACCCGGACCTTGGTGTTCTCCTTGAAGAAGCCGCTGGCCTTCAGGTCCACGTGCTCCTTGCCTCCGCGAGCGGCGCGGCGCCGGAGGGCGTCCAGGGAGGGCGCGTTCATGTCGCGCCGGCCGATGACGGACATGGAGTTGTTCCAGCCGCCCTGCACCAGCACGTACCCGGAGGCCGGGTCCACGCCGTTGCCGAAGAGCTCCACCCGGATGTCACCGGCGGGCAGCTCCGAGCGAACGTCGAATTCCACGGCGACGTCATCCGGCAGCGGGGCCTGCAGCCACAGCGGGTTGTTCTTCACGCCGGGGGCGAGCAGCTCGCCCTGCAGCACGCGCCAGTAGCCACCGGCAGAGAAGAAGTCGCGCTCCACCACGCCCGGGTCGGAGAAGTCCTGCGTGTAGGGCAGCTTCGCCGTCACCTCCGCCTGGCCGCGCAGCAGCGCGTAGTGGATGAGCGGGAACTGGATGACGAGGATGAGGCCGACGAGCACGGCCCACCCCTTGCGAGTCAGTCCCGCCGGCTTCACCCACGCGGTGCTCGCGGGAGGCTCCTGCCGGGGAGCGGACTCCGTGGGGGACTCGTGCTGCTTCTCCTGACGCCTGGCCTGACCCATCAATCCTTCCGGGGGGAAAGGCGGCGGAATCTACGCCCCGGGCAGGGGGACGTAAAGCACGGTCACCAGTCTCTGGGGGCTACTTGACCCCCCACCGTTTTTCGAGCGCATGTTGCTCCGCCTGCCGCACCTTGAGCCGCTCACGCTCCGCGCGAAGCTTGTCCGCCTCCTCGGGAGAGGGCCGGACGGCGAGCTGGTACACCGCGCCGGCCACGGCGAAGAGGCCCGCGGCGATGATGACGCCCCAGGGCTTGCTGGCCACCGCCTGCACCACGCCGCCCACCTGGTGGAGCGCCGCGAGCGCGCCGATGACGAACATCCACGCACCCACCGCGGAGGCCACCAGCACGGCCACCGGGCGTTGCAGCATCGCGCCCACCAGCCCGCCGATGATGAAGCCCGGCGCGAAGCCCAGCAGGAAGTCCTGCTGCCCGGCGATCTGCCCGGCCAGCAGCCCCAGCGGCACCCCCACGCCCAGGAAGGTGATGGCCGTGGGGAGCAGGAAACCCAGCGCCATCAGCACCGCGGCGGCGATGGTGGCCATCTTCGCCACGTCCGGCAGGCCCAGCTTCATGACGAGCACGGGCGTCCACAGCAGGCCCAGCACCGCGCCGATGGGGCCCGCGAGCACGCGGAACAGCTTCCCCCCACCGGCGACGAGCAACGTCACGCCAGCGACACAGCACACGATGCCGGCCCACATGGGCAGCATCCGGTAGACGGCCACCCAGCCGGTGGGATTGAACGTCTGGTAAGCCCCGAGGGCCTGAAGGAGGCCTTCCATGGCAGATTCTCCTTGATGCGGTCCGCCGAAGCTTACGCGTATCGGACGATTGCGAGTACGAGCAGGAGCACGAAGACGGTGGCGGCGAGCAGGGCGAAGCCGTACAGGGCGCGCGGGGTGGTGGTGCGCCGCAGCAACTCCTCCGCCTCCGCGCGGTCCTCGGCGGACGGGCTGCCCGCGAGGATTCGCTCGGCGTCGCGTCGCGCCCCCGCCACGTCGCCCGCATCCTTCCGGGCCCAGGCGGCATGCGCCTCCGCCGAGCCGGGCGCCGGGGGCGTCTGTCCGCCTTTCGCCATGATGCCGTTCTATACCGGGGAATGCGCATACCCGTCGACGGTATATAGGTACGCCCTATGTCCGCGCGGCGTCTGACCCGTCGAAACCTCCTGCTCGGCACCGCCGCGCTCGCCCCACTGCTGGCGCGGCGGGCGCATGCCTTCGGTGAGAAGAACCGCTTCATCCCCGCCGTGGCCCGTCACAAGGGGCGCTGGGATACACGGCTGTCCGGGCTGCGCCGCATCGCCTGGGAGCTCCAGCGCCGCACCTCCGTGGAAGTCGTGCCGGACGCGCGCCCGTTTCCGCTCAGTTCACCGGACCTCTTCGAATACCCGTTCCTCTACTTCGGCGGCGAGGGAGAGTTTCCCCCGCTGGAGGATGCGGAGGTGGCCAACCTGCGCCGCTACCTGACGTACGGCGGCTTCATGCTCGCGGACGCCAACGACGCCAGCGACGGGGCCGGCTTCGATGCGTCCTTCCGCCGGGAGATGGCGCGGGTGCTGCCGCAGAGCCCGCTGGCCGAGGTGCCGTCGAAGCACGTGGTGTTCAAGTCCTTCTTCCTGCTGGACGCGGCGCCCGGGCGGGTGCTCAACAAGCCCCAGTTGATGGGCTGCAACCTGGGCAAGCGCGCCGCGGTGCTGTACTCGCAGAACGACCTGGCCGGGGCGTGGAGCCGCAACGAGTCGGGTGACTACGAGTTCGACGTCTCGCCGGGTGGCGAGCCCCAGCGCGAGCTGGCGGTGCGGTTGGGCATCAACGTGTGCATGTATGCCCTCTGCCTGGACTACAAGGACGATGCCGTCCACCTGCCGCTCATCCTCAACAAGCGGCGCTGAAGCCCCGGCCCTCCGCCGAAAGCCTGGATGAATTCCCCCACGTTCAACGCCTGGAAGCTCGTCACCCTCTCGCCATTGCCACCGTGGGCGCTGGTCCTGCTCGCCCTGGGGTTGGTGCTGGGCGTGGCGCTGGCCGCCTGGGGCGTGCGCCGGGAGCCCTCGCGCGGGCGCCGGGTCCTGCTCTGGGCCCTGCGTGTCGGCGCCGGCGTGGCCGCGCTCTTCTTCCTGTTGGAGCCCGGCATCCGTCACCTGCAGGTGGCGCGCATGAAGAACCGCGTCGCGGTGCTGGTGGACCGCTCCGCGTCCATGAGCTTCCCCGCGGAGGTGGGCGGACGCTCGCGCTCCGAGGAAGTGGCCGCGTTCCTGGAACGGGCCGCGCCGCGCCTGGCGGAGCTGCAGGACCGCTTCACGGTGGAGCTGTACGGCTTCGACCCGGAGCTGGCGCCGGCGACGCCGGAGACGCTGATGACGCCCGCGCGCGCGGGCACCACGGACCTGCTCTCGGCGGTGCGCGCCGCGGCGGGGGCGGGGCAGGGCTCACGCAAGCTGTCCGGGGTGCTGCTGTTCAGCGACGGCGCGGACAACACCGAACTCAAGGCGGGCGTGGTGGGCCGGGCGCGCGCGGCGCTGGCGGACCTGAACGTCCCCGTCTCCACCTTCACCGTGGGGCAGGAGACGTTGAAGGACGTCGCCGTGGAGGGGCTGAAGGTGGATGACTTCGCCTTCGTGCGCAACTCGCTCACCGTGGAGGTGGAGATTCACGGCCGCGGCTTCGCGGGGCAGGACATCCCCGTGGTGCTGAGTCAGGAAGGCAAGACGGTCGCCAGCAAGGTGGTGCGGATGGAGTCCGCGGACGACGTGAAGCCCGTGGCCTTCACCTTCACCCCGGACCAGACGGGGCGCTTCGTCTACACGGTGACGGTGCCCACCTTCCCAGGCGAGGCCGTGGCGGACAACAACACGCGCTCCTTCACGCTGAAGGTGATTCGGGACCGCGTGCGCGTGCTGCTGGTGGTGGGACGGCCCTCCTGGGACGAGCGCTACCTGCGTGGCCTCTTGCGCCAGGACGCCAACGTGGACCTGGTGTCCTTCTACATCCTGCGCACGCTGTCGGACGACCCGGGCGTGGTGAACGACCAGCGCGAGCTGTCCCTCATCCCGTTCCCCATGGAGGAGATTTTCGACACGAAGCTGGACACCTTCGACGTCGTCATCTTCCAGAACTTCGGGCACTCGGACCCGTCGCTCTCCATCGCCGAGTACGAGCGCAACCTGGAGCGCTACGTCCACAACGGTGGCGCCTTCGTGATGATTGGCGGTGACAGTGTGCTGGGCGAAGGCCGCGCCACCATGCCCACGCTGATGGAGGCGCTGCCCGTGGCGGCCGCGGGCCCCGCCAACCTGGACGCCTTCAAGCCGCGCCTGACGCCCGAGGGCCTGCGCCACCCGGTGACGGGCATTGGCATGGGCGCCGCCAGCACGGAGGCCGCGTGGGCGGAGCTGCCGCCCATCCCTGGCGCCAACCTGACGCAGGCGCGGCCGGGGGCCACGGTGCTGCTGGACCACCCGCACCTGACGGTGGGCGGCAAGAATGCGCCGCTGGTGGCCGTGTGGGACTACGGCCGGGGCCGCTCGCTGGTGATGGCCACGGACGCCTCCTGGTACTGGGCCTTCGCGGCGCACAAGCACGGCTCGCCCAGCCGGGCGTATGACCGCTTCTGGGGCAACGCGCTGCGGTGGCTGGTGAGGGACCCGGACCTGACGACGCTGAAGGTGACGGCGGACCCGCCGTCCGTGGAGCCGGGCCGGCCCGTGGGCGTCGTGGTGCAGGCGCGGATGGCGGACTACCAGCCGGCGCAGGACGCGCAGGTGCGGGTGGAGCTCTTCTCCGTCGCCACGCAGAAGCCGGTGGCGGTGCAGACGGGCACCACGGGGACGGACGGCGTGGTGCGGCTGGAGTTCGAGCCCCCCGCGCCCGGGCCCTACAAGCTGCTGGCCTCCGCGAAGAAGGGCGAGACGGACCTGGGCAAGGGCGAGGACGCGGTGGCCGTGCGCGCCGTGGGGCCCGAGCTGTCGGACGCGTCCGTGCGGCCGGAGTTGATGGCGCAGATTGCGAAGGAGACGGGCGGCAAGTCCTACACGCTGCCGCTGGACGGCCTTCCGGATGTGCCGTTGCTGGACCCGCCGGTGGTGGAGGTGGGCCGCGCCAGGGACCAGCCGCTGTGGGACCGCTGGTACTACCTGGTGGCGCTCATCGCGCTGCTGGGCGCGGAGTGGTTCGCCCGCCGGCGCTTCGGCTACGTGTGACAGCGGCCTCTCCCAGTGCGAGGGAGAGGCCGGGTTGCTTCCCGCGTGGGGTGGACTAGGTCTTCTCCACCACGCCGCAGGCGATGCGGCCGCCCGCGTCGCCCGTCGGGTCGGTGTGGTAGTCGTCCTCCTTGGCGTGCACCACCATCGCGGAGCCGTCCTTGTCGAACAGCGACTTCACGGTGAGGCCGTTCTGCGAAAAAATGTCGAACTGCACCGTGCCGTCCTGGGCCACGTAGAGGTTGGGCAGGTCGCCGTGGTGCTTGCCCTTGGGCGCCAGCAGGCCGTGGGCCTTCTTGCTGGGGTTGAAGTGGCCGCCCGCGGTGGTGAAGGCGGGCCCCTCGCACTTGCCCACCTCGTGGATGTGGAAGGCGTGCTGGCCCGGCGGCAGGTTGCTCAGCTTGCCCTTGATGAGGATGCCTTGCTTGGTCTGCTCGAGGGTGATTTCGCCCACGTCCTTGCCCTCGGAGTCCTTCACCTGGGCCTTGGCCGTCTGGCCCTTGGGCGGCGTCTTCTTGTCCGCTGGCGGCGGCGTGGCCGCGCCCTCCTGAGCCAGGGCGGGGAGGGCGGCGGTCAGTGCGGCGGCGGTGAGCAGGGCTCGAATCTTCATGTGTGTGTCTTCCTCCTGGGGTCGTGCGCTACGGAGCGAAGGTGGACACTAGCGGTTGCTCGTGCTCGCCGCAGGGGAAAGCAAGCGGGCATCCGAGCCATCTGCCTTGTAGCGCTCACTCCTCCGCGAGGGGCACGGGCACGACGCGGGAGGCACCGAAGGCGGGCGCCCAGATGCCCTGGACTTCCGGCCCGTTGAGGAAGCGGACCAGGGCCTGGAAGGCGGGCAGGGGGCCGCCCAGGCGTTCGGCCCACGCCAGGCCCCGGGGAGAGAGGTTGGGCACCAGCGGGCCCAGTTCGTCCCGTGTCTTCACGGACCGGGTGAGGCCCAGGCCCTCGTCGCGCAGGCGCTGCGGCACGTAGAGCGGGGCGAAGCGCGCGTGGCGGTGGTCATGCACGCAGCCTTCGTCCTCCAGCAGCGCGGCCGACAAGGGCAGCTCCCGTACGTTGAAGAGCAGCTTCACCGCGCCCAGGTGCGGGTCATAGGGGCCGCGCAGCCGGTGGTCACCGCGGGGGACGAGCCGCCGGTCCAGGTAGCAGTAGGCGCGGGCCTCGGGCGGCACGCTGCCGCGGTGGCGCGCGCCGCCGTAGCGATAGAAGGGCCGCACGTAGCTGGCGTCCACCTCCAGCGGTGGCCCGGTCTTCAATGCGCGCAGCTTGGGCAGCAGCTCTTCGGGCAGGCCGTGGGCCTTCGCGAACTCGGGCAGGGCTTCTTCGGGCGTGGTCGCGAAGTCCTTCACGCGGGTGAGGAGCCGCTCCGGGTCCGCGTCCACCAGCAGTTCGTCGAAGCGTGTCTTGACGCCGGGGAGGCTGACGGGGACGAGCCGCGTCAGGGGCTCTCCACTCTCTCGCCAGCGGGCATCCAGGGCGGAGGCCTCGGGCGCGGTGGGGGCGAGCCGCCACTCGGGAGGCTCGGGGGTGAAGTGTTGTCCGATGCCGCGCCGCTCGAAGCGCGGGGC
>NZ_VHLC01000119.1:0-25546 GCF_006547355.1 Myxococcus sp. AB036A
CGCCCGGGGTGGCGGGCGTCAGGGTGGCGGCCTCGAGCGGCCGGCCGGCGCTCGGGTCCGTGCTCTCGGAGGCGAGCTCGCCACGAAGCGCCACCAGGGAGTCCTCCGACAGCCGGCCTCGCTCCCGCAGCAGCTCCAGGGGGCCACGCCGCAGGCGGAGCGCTTCCTCACGCAGGACCGCCACCTCCTCGCCGGAGAGCAGTCCTTCGTCCATCGCGAGGAGGAGCTCCTCCTCGTACGTCTCATTCAATCGCCCCGCCACGTGCACGGCCCCAGCATACGGGCTGGCGCGTGGCGGGGGGAAAATCCGCCGGGAGGCCCACGAGGCCGGCGGAGGGGCCTCAGAGGGAGGTGTGGACCTCCCGGCGGAAAGGTGTAGCGGTCAGCCCTTAGCCGCGCTTCCTCCGGCGGAGGCCGAGCAGGCCCAGGAGCGCCAGCCAGGACGCGGCGGGCGCCGTGCTGCAGCCGCCACCGGCGAAGGCCCGGGTGAGCTCCACCGTCCATGAGTACGCCGCGGGGGTGCTGTCCACGTTGCCCGCGCGGTCCGTGGCCCGCACGCGCAGGGTGTGCTGACCCTCGCCCACGTCATAGCTGTTCCGGCAGGGCTCGAAGGGGCCCCCGTTCAAGCTGCACTCGTAGGTGACGTCCTCCTCGGAGGCGCCGTACTCGAAGGTCGCCGTCCGGTTGCCGCCGCGCGAGGGCGGCGTGCGCGGGATGCGCGTGTCGGGCTCCTGGGTGTCGATGATGAACTCGCTGGGCGCGGAGGGCTCGCTGGTGCGGCCCTCGCTGTCGGTGGCGGTGGCCGTCACCGTGTGCGGGCCATCCTCCAGCGGCTGGGCCGGCGTGCAGGTCCACGCGCCCACGTCGTTGGTGGTGGTGGTGCAGAGCACCGTGTCGCCCTCGTACACCGTCACCACCGTGCCCGGAGCCGCCGTGCCGCTCAGGGGCGGCGTCGACGTGTTGAGCACCGCGCCGTCGGCGGGCCCGGTGATGACCGGCGGCTCCGTCGTGGTCAGGGTGATGGTGAAGGTAACGGGCGTGGAGGTGGGGCCGGGGTTGCCGCCCGGAGGCGTGGCGGTGGCCGTCACCGTGTGCGGGCCTTCGGCCATGGGCGTGGCGGGCGTGCAGCTCCAGTTGCCCGCCGCATCGGCCGTGGTGGTGCAGAGGGCGGTGCCGCCCTCGTACACCGTCACCTCGTCACCCGGGTTCGCCGTGCCGCTCAGCACGGGCGTCTGCGTGTCCAGCACCGCGTCCGGCGTGGGGCCGGTGATGACCGGAGGCGCCGGCGGCGAGTAGTCGACGATGAAGTCCACGGTCGTGGACGTCTGCGGCGCGCCCGGGAAGGTGGAGGTGACGACGGCGGTGTGCGGCCCTTCCTCCAGGTCCGTCGGCAGCGTGCAGCTCCAGTTCCCCTCCGCGTCGGCAACGACCGTGCACACCGGCGCGGGGTTGCCGTCCAGGTACACGTCCACGGTGGCGCCCGGCGTGGCGGTGCCCTCCAGTTCCTCGCCGGCGGTGCCGCCCGGCGTCGGGGACGTGACGACAGGGGCCGTCTGGCAGATGGACAGCGCGTCCACGCGGTACGTCACCGCCGTGTCGGAGTTGTTGGCCAGGTTGCAGTCGGTGTCGACCAGCGCGATGCGCACGTCACCCGTGGCCGCCGTGAAGTCGCGGGACAGGGGGAAGCCCAGGGGCATGGCCTCGGCGCGCGTGGCCGAGCCCGGACCGCCGTGGGGCGTGTAGCCCAGCGAGAAGCCCTGCACCTGCGTGCCCGCGTTGGCGCTGACGCCGATGACGCCGGGGTACCAGTTGGCGCCACCCGAGTAGCTCACCGCGCCGGACACGTACCGGACGCGGTAGCGGCCCGGCACGCCCAGCCCGGCCTGGATGGCCGCGTCGGGCAGCACGGGGGCGTCGATGTCCGACACCTGCGTGCAGTTCGTGTTGCCCTGGCGGGTGATGAACACGTTCACGTCCGCCGTCTGGCACGCGGCGCCGCTCTCCACGGTGCACGTGGCCGAGCAGCCGTCTCCGTTGGTGGTGTTGCCGTCATCGCAGGCCTCGCTGTCCGCCTTGATGCCGTCACCACACGTCACGGCGCACACCGACGGGATGCCGGTGCAGCCGAACCCGTCCTCGATGGCGCAGGTGGCCGAGCAGCCGTCGCCCGCCGTGGTGTCGCCGTCGTCGCAGAGCTCACCCTCGTCGAGGATGCCGTTGCCGCAGACGTTGAGGCTGATGCAGGTGTTGGTGGTGGGGTTGCAGATGCCGCTCTCGCAGACGCCGGACGCATTGCAGGGCTGGCCGTCCTCCAGGAGGCAGCGCGAGGAGCAGCCGTCGCCGTTGTTGAGGTTGCCGTCGTCACACACCTCGGCGCCCGCGCGGGTGCCGTCACCACAGGTGGTGGCGCAGGTGCTGGGCGCGCCGCTGCACGTATAGCCGTTCTCCACGCGGCAGCTGCCGCTGCAGCCGTCGCCCTCCGTGGTGTTGCCGTCGTCGCACTGCTCGCCGCTGTCCACCGTGCCGTTGCCGCAGGTGGGCACGCAGGCCTGGCCCGGAGTGGGGCAGGCGTAGCCCGGCTCCACCGCGCAGGTGGCGTTGCAGCCGTCGCCCGCCGTGGTGTTGCCGTCATCACACGCCTCGGCGCCCGCGCGGGTGCCGTCACCACAGGTGGTGGCGCAGGTGCTGGGCGCGCCGCTGCACGCATAGCCCGGCTCCACGCGGCAGCCGGAGGAGCAGCCGTCGCCGCTGGTGGTGTTGGCGTCGTCGCACGTCTCGTTCGAGTCCAGCGCGCCGTTGCCGCAGCTCTGCACGCACACGGACGGGCCGGTGGCGGGCGCGCTGCACGCGTAGCCATCCTCCACGCGGCACTCGGTGCTGCAGCCGTCCGTCGGATTCAGGTTGCCGTCATCGCACTGCTCGCCCGGGTCGACGTTGCCGTTGCCGCAGGTGAGCACGCAGGCCTGGCCCGGAGCGGGGCAGGCGTAGCCCAGCTCCAGGGTGCAGGCGTTGGAGCAGCCATCACCCAGGGTGGTGTTGCCGTCGTCGCACAGCTCACCCGCGTCCATCCGGCCGTTGCCGCACAGGGGGGCGCAGGTGGACGGAGCGCCCTGGCACTCGTAGCCGCGCTCGATGCGGCACGCCGAGGAGCAACCGTCCGAGTCGTAGGCATTGTTGTCATCGCACTGCTCGCCCGGGTCGATGGCGCCATTGCCGCACGTCATCACGCAAGCCTCGCCCGGGGTGGGGCAGGCGTAGCCGGACTCCACGCGGCAGCTCGCGTTGCAGCCGTCGCCCGCCGTGGCGTTGCCGTCGTCGCACTGCTCGCCTGGGTTCAGCGTGCCGTTGCCACACGTCTGGGCGCAGGTGCTGGGCTGGCCGGTGCAGCCGTAGCCTGCCTCGATGCCGCAGGTGGCGGAGCATCCGTCACCGTTGGTGGCGTTGCCGTCGTCGCACTCCTCGCGCAGGGACACGGCGCCGTCGCCGCAGCGGTCGTCGTACGCGTCCACGAACAGGTAGCGGAAGGCGTTGGGCTCGCTTTCCTCGTTCTCGTTGCACAGCTCGATGCGGTTGCGGCCCGTGCGCCAGGGCGCGTTGGCGCCGAACTCGCGGAAGATGTTCTTCTGCCAGGGCATGCCCGCCGGCTGGTTGACGACGGTGGGCGTGAAGTTCTGCCCGTTCACCCGCGCGCTGGCGAAGTCGTTGTCGTTGAAGGTGGCCAGCCGCAGGCGGAACTGCGAGACGTTGGTCGTCGAGGGCACCATGAAGTCCTGGTACACGCAGACGGGGGCGCCCAGCGGCGCCTCCATGAAGCGGGCCGTCTGGATTTCCTGGGGCCAGTCGCTGGCGGCCCGCGGACCGGTGGCCGCGCCCGTGGTGGTGCCGCTGTAGAACCAGTGCGGATCCGGGCCGACCTCCAGCCGGCGGTTGTTCTCGTCCACGCCGGTGTTGAAGACCGTCACGCCCGCGCGCACGCAGCGGCTGGGGCTGCCGGCGCAGGCGAAACCAGGCTCCACCTCGCACAGGCGGTTGCAGCCGTCGCCCTCGAAGCGGTTGCCGTCGTCGCAGACTTCCTGCGCGTAGGACGGGTGGGCGCGGTTGTTGAACACGCCGTTGCCGCACAGGGACAGGTCACAGGTCGCCGTGCAGTCGGAGCCGGGGACGTTGCTGTCACAGGCCTCGCCGGAGTCGACGACGTTGTTGCCGCACAGGCTCGCCAGCGAGCAGGGGCGCCCGGGCACGTGGCACAGGTAGCCCGCTTCGATGGTGCCGGTGGCCGAACAGCCGTCGCCGCTGGTGGTATTGCCGTCGTCACATTGCTCGCCGGGCTCGAGCTGGCCGTCTCCGACGAGGGAGGCGGTCCGGCTCACGAGCACGGGCTCGGTGGGGGGCACGGCTGTCCGGGCACCGCCCGAATCACAGCCGGTCAGGGATGAGAGCAGCGCGAGACAGAGCGCCGCCGTCTTGAAGAGGACACGCGTTTTCATGGGGATGTCTGCCTCGGTTCTCAGTGGGTGTCGGGAGAGGGCTCGCCCTGCTGCGTCTGCACGCCCTCTGCGTCGCCGACGATCTTGAACTCCACGCGGCGGTTCTTCGCGCGGCCCTGCGTGGTGTTGTTGTCCGCGATGGGCTGGGTGGTACCGAAGCCCTTGGCATCCAGGCGCTCCCGGGCCACGCCCTTGCTCACCAGGTAGCGAACGACGGCGTCGGCGCGGCGCTGGGACAGGTCCAGGTTGTAGTCAGGGTTGCCGCGGTTGTCGGTGTGGCCCTCGACACGCACCTTCTCCACTTCCGGGTGGGCGATGAGGATGTTGGCCACCGTGTCGAGCAGCTTGTTGCTGCGCGCGATGATGACGTCCTTGTTGTTCTCGAAGTAGACGGCCTCGAGCAGCTGGATGCGATTCTCGCCAATCTGCGCGAGCTGCTTCTCCTTGCAGCCGTGGTTCTTCGCCGGGCCAGGCTCGGTGGGGCAGTTGTCGAGCCGGTCGACGAGGCCGTCACCGTCGGTGTCCTTGTCCGGGCAGCCGCGGTTCTCCTTGGGGCCGGCCTCGTTGGGGCAGCGGTCGGCGGTGTCGAGCACGCCGTCGTTGTCGTTGTCCGGGTCGGGGCAGCCGTCCTCGTCCTGGAAGCCGTCCTTGTCCTCGGCCTGGTCCGGGCACTGGTCCTTGGCGTCGGAGATGCCGTCCCCGTCCGTGTCCGGGTCATCCGGGCAGCCGTCCTGGTCCTCGAAGCCGTTGAAGTTCTCCGCCTCCTTCGGGCAGCGGTCCGCCAGGTTGGGCAGGCCGTCGCCGTCGTCGTCCCCGTCCGGGCAGCCATTCAGCTCCGACAGGCCCTCGTCGGTGGGGCAGTGGTCGGCGGCGTTCTTGATGCCGTCCCCGTCCAGGTCGAAGTCCGGACAGCGGGCGGGGTCATGCGGCTGACCCTCCACACATGCGTTGGGCGTGGAGGCGGGGGTGCCGAAGGTGAGGCCGGCGAGCACCCGGAACGACGGCGTGCCCGGCGTGCTGCCGAAGCCAGGTCCACCCATGGCGTAGACTTCCGTGCCCGCGGGCATGGGAACGCGCACGCCCAGCAGCACTTCCATCGACTCCGGCGCATCCGCGACGGGCAGGGTGCCGCGCACCACCAGCTCCTGGCGGAAGCCGAGCAGGCCGGCGGACAGGTTGACGCCGCCGTTCAGCTCCGTGCCCAGCTCGTCGAGGTGCGGCTGCGTGTTGGGGGACAGCGCATACGTCTTGGTCCGCACCAGCGCGCCCAGGTCGGCGCCCACGCGCCACGTGCCACCCAATTGCTTGCCCAGGCCGAGCCGAGGCGAGAAGACGAAGCCCTGGTCCCGGGTGAGCGTCTCCGTGCTGCCAATGGGCAGGGCCGCGCCGAGGTGCAGGCCCAAATCCATCAGCCCGCCGCGCTGCTCGGAGAGGATTCCCGCGCGCGCCTGGAGCCACGGCGTGCCAAGCGCGCTCGTGGACGGCGTGGCGACGCCCAGCGCCGCGGTGTCCGGTCCCCACTGGGACACGATGGGCACCTGCGCGCCGAGCTCCAACCAGTCGGTGATGGCATAGGCACCACTGAGGTGCACCGTCACGCGGTTGGAGACGATGACACCTTGTTGCTCTCCACCGGAGACGAGCACCAAGGGCTCCTTCTCATAGTGTCCGGTGAAGCCGAGGCGGTACTCGCCGCGGGACATGAGGTCGCCGGTGGACAGCACCAGGCTGTCGCGTGCACCGGGATTGAGTTGCAGCCGCTCCAGCTCGATGCCGGGGATGCGCTGCGCCTGGGCTTGAGCCGTGACCGCCCAGAGGACGGCCAGACCTCCAAGCCATGGGTGATACGGATGTGAAGACAAGAGTTCCTCCCCCTCAACGTGGCGCCGGAAAAGCGCACGCGGGTGTCCGCCATACTTGAGACTCGGAGTGTTTTGCACGCAACGCGCCACGTTTGTTTCGGGGGGGACCTCAGAGGTGTGTGAGAGGGACCTGGGAAGTGGGTTGGGTCCGGAAGGGGGCGGTTGACGTGTCAGCGCCGTGTCGCGCCGCCGCCTGACGCGTCAATGACGTGTCAGGCGAGGTCCCGGCACCGGATGTCGAAGGTGGGGTGGGGGGCGACCCGCGTCCTGTGATGCGCCGCGTCAGGTTGGGCCAGAAACATTGCGGCGTTCCCAGGTTGTTGTCGCCATCGGGGTTCAACCAAGATTCAAGGTCCTTGGGGACGCTGACGCTCAGCGCATCACCGCTCCTGTGGGAGCAGTTCCTCGTGGGGGCACTCGACGGGGAGGCGGGGTTGCGCCCGGAGTTGCGCTCCATCCTCCCCCGCTGGCAGCGCTCACGGTCGCTGGGCGCCCCGAGCACCGGACAGCCGGATGAAGGGCCCCGTGTGGGCAGCCTGGCGCTGGTCGAGCGCCGGGCCCGGCTGGAGCCGGTGTGGCACGAGCTGGGCGGCATGCTGGAGATGTTGTCGGCGGCGCCCCTTCCTTCGGGGCGGGTGGCGCTGCTCGCGGACCGCGAGGGCGTCATCCTGGCGACGCGCAGCTCGGGCGGGGACTTCACCCACCACGCGGATTACGTGCGCCTGGTGGAGGGGGCCCGCTGGGATGAGACGTCTCGCGGGACGAATGCCATTGGCACGGCCCTGGCGGAGTCCTCCGCCGTCGCGGTGGTGGGGCCGGCGCACTACGCGCAGCGGCACCATGGGCTCGTCTGCTACGCGGCGCCGGTTCATGACCCCTTTGGAGAGCTGGTGGCCGTGCTGGACGTCACGGGGCCGGCTGGCGCGGCGGATCCGCTGGTGCTGGTGGCGGTGGCCAGTGTGGCCCAGGCCGCCGAGGCGCGGCTGCGCGAGGTCGCATGGGCCCGGGTGGCCGCGGCGGCGCGGGGGGGATTGGAGTCGCGCCTGTCGCGTGAGGATGGCCCGGTGCTCGTCGTCGAGCCGATGGGGCGGGTGAGTCGCTTCAATGCGGCCGCGCGCGCGTTGCTCGGTGGGCAGGGGCCGATGGCGGTGGAGGCGGCGCTCGGTGTGTCGTGGCGGGTGCTGACGGACGCCGCGTTGCGAGGCGTGGCGCTGGAGACGCGTCTTGCTTCACAGGGGCCGGCCTGGCGCATCCATGCGGAGGCGGCGGGGACGGGGGATGGGAGCTCGGCGCTCGCGGTGCTGGTGCGGCTGGAGTCTTCTGGTGTCCGGTCCCTGGGAATGACTCCTGGGCGCGCGGATTCACGTCCGGCGGTGGCGGAGCCTTCCGCTGAGGGCCGTGCGCCTCGCACGCTGTCCCGGGACCTGTGGGGGGCGGACACGGTGGCACCATCTGGACCGTGGGCGACGCTCAAGGGGAGCGACCCTCAGCACCGCGCCACGTTGCGAGAAGCGGAGCGGTTCGCGCCCACGAGCTTGCCGGTGCTTCTGCTGTCGGAGACGGGCACCGGCAAGGAGCTCCTCGCTCGCGCACTGCACGCGGCCAGTACGGTCGCCTCGGGGCCCTTCGTGGCGGTGAACTGCGGTGCGCTGTCGCCCGCGTTGCTGGAGAGTGAGCTGTTCGGCCATGCGCCGGGCGCCTTCACCGGCGCGCGTGTCGGCGGCGCGGAGGGGAAGCTGGCGGCGGCGGACGGCGGAACGCTCTTCCTCGACGAGCTGGCGGAGATGCCGCCCGCGCTCCAGGTGTTGCTGCTTCGGGTGCTGGAGGACGGTGCCTATTCGCGCGTGGGAGAGTCCCGCGTGCGACGCTCGCGCTTCCGCCTGGTGGGCGCCACGTGCAGAGATTTGGACGCGGCCGTGCGCAACGGCACGTTCCGCTCCGACCTCTATTTCCGCCTCCAGGGCGCGGTGCTGCGGCTGCCACCGCTGCGCGAGCGCAACGACCTGCTGGAACTGGCCCAGGCACTCCTCCGGCGGTTGTCGGAAGAAGATGGCCTGACCACGCCGAGCATCTCCGCCGCCGCGCTCACCCGGCTCGCAGCCCACTCCTGGCCCGGCAACGTGCGCGAGCTGAAGACCGTGCTGCGGTTGGCGCTGGTGCGCGGGGGAGGCGCCCCTGTGTTGGACGTGGACGCCCTGCCGTCGGGGCTCGGAAGCCCGCTCTCGCCCGGGGGCCAGGAGGAACCACGGCCCGCTGTGCCGCTTGCTTCCAGTTCGCCGCGTCAACCGAGCGCGGGTGCCGCCGCCGGCCCGCTGCGCGAGCTGGAGGCCCGCGCCATCCAGGAAGCCCTGGCGCTCAGTGGCGGCAACGTGGCGCAGGCCGCCCGGCGCCTGGGCATCGCACGGAGCACGCTCTACCGGATGGCGGAGCGCTTCGGCATTACGCTGCCCTCGCGCGCCTGAACGTTCACTGGAGGACGGTGTCCATCGCGCGACGCACCTGTCGCGCTCCGCGCCATGCGTGTCCGGACAGGTGTCGCAGAGCGGGACACGACGCGCCGCAACGTCGACGGACGCGTGCGCTGGCACGCGCGCTGCTCTGGGGGGGCCCGGTCACCAAACCACCCAAGGAGAGCGCAGTGATCTACGCCGCCCCCAATCAGCCCGGCTCCAAGGTGCAGTTCAAGCCCCGCTATCAGAACTTCATTGGCGGGCGCTGGGTCGAACCCACGCGTGGTCAGTACTTCGAGAACATCAGCCCCGTGACGGGCAAGCCCTTCTGTGAAGTGGCCCGCTCCACGGCCGAGGACATCGAGAAGGCGCTGGATGCGGCCCACGCGGCCCGGCTCTCCTGGGGCCGCACCTCGCCGACCGTCCGAGCGAACATCCTCAACAAGATCGCCGACCGGATGGAGCAGAACCGGGAGATGCTCGCGGTCGCCGAGACGTGGGACAACGGCAAGCCCGTGCGCGAGACGCTGGCCGCGGACATCCCGCTGGCCATCGACCACTTCCGTTATTTCGCCGGCTGTATCCGCGCGCAGGAAGGCGGGGTGAGTGAGCTGGACCACGACACCGTCGCCTACCACTTCCACGAGCCGCTGGGCGTCGTGGGGCAGATCATCCCCTGGAACTTCCCGCTCCTGATGGCGGCCTGGAAGCTGGCCCCGGCGCTGGCGGCGGGCAACTGCGTTGTCCTGAAGCCCGCGGAGCAGACGCCCTCCAGCATCCTGCTGTGGACCGAGCTCATCCAGGACCTGCTGCCCGAAGGCGTGCTCAACGTCGTCAACGGCTTCGGCGTCGAGGCCGGAAAGCCGCTGGCCAGCAGCCCGCGCATCGCGAAGGTGGCCTTCACCGGCGAGACGAGCACGGGCCGGCTCATCATGCAGTACGCCAGTGAGAACCTCATCCCCGTCACGCTGGAGCTGGGCGGCAAGAGCCCCAACATCTTCTTCGAGGATGTGATGGCGCAGGACGACGACTTCTTCGACAAGTCGTTGGAAGGCTTCGCCATGTTCGCGCTCAACCAGGGCGAGGTCTGCACCTGCCCGTCGCGCTCCCTCATCAGCGAGCGCATCTACAGCCAGTTCATGGAGAAGGCGCTCGACCGTGTCCGCAAGGTGAAGCCGGGCAACCCGCTGGACACCGACACCATGGTCGGCGCCCAGGCGTCCAACGACCAGTTGGAGAAGATCCTCAGCTACATCGACATCGGCAAGAAGGAGGGCGCCAAGGTCCTCACGGGCGGCGAGCGCGTGGCGCTGCCCGGCGACCTGAAGGACGGCTACTACGTGGCGCCCACCGTGTTCCAGGGCCACAACCGCATGCGCGTCTTCCAGGAGGAGATTTTCGGTCCCGTGGTGAGCGTGGCGACCTTCAAGGACTTCGACGACGCCATCCGCCAGGCCAACGACACGCTGTACGGCCTGGGCGCCGGCGTGTGGACGCGTGACGGGAACACCGCCTACCGCGCGGGGCGCGCAATCGAGGCGGGCCGCGTGTGGACCAACTGCTACCACATCTACCCCGCGCACGCGGCGTTCGGCGGCTACAAGCAGTCCGGCATCGGGCGGGAGAACCACCGGAAGATGCTGGACCACTACCAGCAGACGAAGAACCTGCTGGTCAGCTACAGCCCCAAGGCCATGGGCTTCTTCTGATGAGTGGCGCCGGCCCCGGTCCCGGCACGGGCGGACAGGACGGCGCCACGGCGGTGGCCCGGGTGGACGTGACGCCCGAGGCCGCCGCCGTCATCCGCCAGCTCCGCGCCACGCACGGGCCCTTGATGTTCCATCAGTCGGGAGGCTGCTGCGACGGCAGCGCGCCCATGTGCTACCCCGTGGGGGACTTCCGCGTGGGCCAGCGAGACGTCTTCCTGGGCGAGGTGGAGGGCTGCCCCGTCTACATTGGCGGCGCGCAGTTCGAGTACTGGCAGCACACGCACCTCACCCTGGACGTGGTGAAGGGGCGGGGCGCCGGCTTCAGCCTGGAGTCCCCGCTGGGCGTGCGCTTCCTCACCCGCAGCCGCGTCTTCACGGACGAGGAATACGAACGGATGAAGGACGCGCCGCCGCCCCGGCGTGGACCTCCGGAGTAGCCGTTCCAGCGTCAGCCCGTGGGGTGGGACGACGGGCTTCTCCCCGGACTTCCACCCCATGCCCTGCGCGGGGCAGGGGCCCAGACCGCGCGGTGCATCGCGGTCTGGGCTCCTCGCGCGCGAGCGCTGCTCAGGCGGGCGCGGAGCCGTTCCCCTCCCTGCGGTGGTAGCTGGCCACGGTGAAGGACGCGGTGACGGTGAAGGGCTCGGGCAACACGTCCGCGCGCCGCCGCAGCTCCTCCGCGGATGCATGGAACGCGCTGGGCCCCATGGCCGCGATGTGGAACGCGTCGTCGCGCGTCAGCCGCAACGTCAACTCCAGCGATTCCCGGACGCCGGGCTCGAACGTGGCCCGCAGCCGTGTGTGGAGCCGCTCCTCCTTTCGCGCGTCGACGCTCAGCATCCCCATGGGTTGGATGAGCTGTGTCAGGTGCTGGTCCGTGGGTGTCACGATGAGCAGCGCGCCTCGGCGCCTCAGGACGCGGTGGAGCTCCGGGATGTTGCGAGGAGCGAAGACACTGAGCGCCAGTGCAACGCTGTGATTTCGGATGGGCAACGTCCGCTCGCCGTCCGCGATGAGGGCTCCCGCCCGGGCGTGGGCCCTGGCGGCCCGGCGGGCAGCGAAGCGGGAGATGTCGATGGCGAGCCCCGTCAGCGCCGGGCACCGGTCGAGTACACGGGCCAGGTAGTGCCCGGTACCCGCTCCCACATCGAGCACGCAGCCCTCTGGCGCATCGGCGCCGGTGAGCCGCGCGGCATGCTCCGCCAATAGCGCGGCCAACGGTTCGTAGTGGCCTCGCGCGAGGAAGGCCTCTCGCGCGGCGACCATCGACTGGGTGTCTGCATTGCCCGGGGCGCGGTGGCCCGGCAGGAGGTTGACATAGCCCTGCCTGGCGACGTCGAAGGCATGGCGCGCCACACAGCGCAGCGCCGTTGCTTCCTGGCGAAGCGGTGACTGGCAGATGGGACAGCAGAGCAGTGGAAGAAGGGGCGGCGGAAAGCGGGGCGAAGCGGACGCTGACATGCGGAAAGGGCTCCAGAGGCTCGTGGCGGCGCATGGCCGGGAACGAGTCGCGGGAGGCCCTCAGGCGCGGGGTGTCAGGACCCTGGTATGAGCGCCCGGCAGCCCGCACGCGCGTGGAAGCCGCACACGCATGACGGAGGTTCGTCACGCACGGGGCGCACGCCAGGCGAGGCCGTGGCTCAGGAGCAGGAGCGCGGCACATCGCGCCCGGGCCTTCCGCGACGCGGAAAGCGGGCACGAAGGCAGCAAAGAGACCGGGGAGGCCCTACCAGGGCACACGTCGCCTGGAACGGACGCAGTGCTGCGGCGTCCGAACAGCGCGGAGCAGTCCGCTTGCTGCCGCGCTCAGCCGCGCAGGCGACGCAGGGACACGGGGGCCAGGTGCCGACAGGAATCCATGACGAGGAGCCTATGCCGCTTCGTCGAACACTTCCAGCGCGTCACGCACGCCGGGCAGCGCGGTGAGCAGCTCGAATTCGTCGGACTGGAGTATGGAGACGCGGCGGCCGGAGAGGCGCTCCATGAGGAGCTCGATGCGGTGTTCACCCTTCCCAGTCGCGTGGCGGAAGATTCGCGCGCGGAAGCCCTCCGCGTGGCACGCGAGGATGTCCTTCTGGAGGCTGCGCAGTCGTCGGACGACCTTCAGCGCCGCTCGGCCCTCGGGGGTCTCGAACGTGTGGAAGTGCCGGTTCCGCGACAGCGGCTTGCTGGGGTCATGGAGCCTCTCCACGAGGCGCCGAACGAATGGGTCCATCGACGAAGGAGGATAACATCCGGTACCCTGCGCCTCAGCGATGCACCGTCTTTTTCGAATCAGACCGTGGACCCTGGCGCTCCTTCCGCTGCTTGCTTGCAAAGAGCCGGAAGTTGCCGCCGCGGAGAACCAGGCCAAGCGGGCCCAGGCAGCATTGACTGAAGCCCGTAGCCACCTGTCCAGCGGACAGGCCAACGCCGCGCTTGCCGCACTGAGCAGGGCCGCCACCGCGGCGCCTGACAATCCGGAGCCGCACCTGCTCATGGCGCAGGCCCACCGCATGGCGGGCAACGAGGGCGCCGCCATCCTGGCCTTGAAGCAGGCGGCCTCCATGTCGCCGGGCTCGGACCCCACCATCCAGCGCCAGCTGGCCGACATCTATCTCCAGCAGGGCCTCACCAAGGACGCGCTCGCGGCGCTCATCACCATGCGGGACGCGGGAAACCTGCCGGACGCGGACGTGCTGCGGCTGGCCCGTATCCAGGCGCGTGAGGGCATGATTGATGCCGCCTTCAAGACGCTGGAGAACATCCTGCGGGAGAACCCGGACGACGCCGAGGCCAAGTCCGTCGAGGCCGAGGTGCTCTGGCTCAAGGGCGACGAGCTCCTGGCCGCCAACCTCATGGACCGGCTCCTCAACCAGGACCCGGCGCTGGCCTCCGCGCGGCTGCTGCGCGCGCGCTACTTCCTGGTGAGCGGCTTCCCGGACCTGGCCGAGTCCGACCTGAACGCCGTGAAGGGCGCTGACGCGGAGCGGCCGGAGGTGGTGACGCTGCGCGCGCGGGTGCTGCTGGCCCTGGGCCGGGCCGCGGACGCGGAGGAGGCCCTGCGCAAGTTGGTGGAGGCGCAGCCGCAGAACGCCGACGCGCTGGCGTGGCTGGCGGAGTCGGTGCGGGTGCAGGGCCGCCGCGCGGATGCGCAGTCCCTGGTGGACCAGGCGCTCCAGCTCAACCCCCGGCTGGCCCGGGCGCAGTACGTGCGCGGGCGCTCGCTGGAGGAGCAAGGGGACCGCCGCGGCGCGGAGGAGGCCTACCGCTTCGCGCTGTCCGCGGAGCCCCGCTTCGCGCCCGTTCACGCCCGGATGTGGCGCATCCACTTGAGTGCGGACCGCATCACGGACGCGGAGACGTCGCTGGAGCTGCTGCTCAGCATGAGCGAGGCCACCATCGAGGAGAAGGCCCAGCTCGCCGCCCTCTATGCGCGGATGCAGACGAAGGTGACGCAGGGCCTCAAGCTCATCGACGAGGCCCTGAAGCGGGAGCCGGAGAACCCGGACTACCTCCGCACCCAGAAGGCGCTGAACGCGCTGCTGCCGAAGCCCAAGAAGAAGTCCTCGGGCCCCGTCATCATCCGCGGCGGCCGCTGACCACCGCCAGCGGCGCGGCCTCCGGCCCGGGAAGGCCGGGGGCATCCGCCACCACGCGCTCCAGGGCCTTGAGGCCCTTGCGCTGGCCCACCGCCACCACCGTGAGGTTCTCCCGGTTGAAGTAGCGCCGGGCCACCTCGCGCACGCGCGCGGCGGACTGCGAGTCCACCAGGTCGGCGCGGTGGCCAAACGACTCCGGCGTGCGGAACAGCTCCGTGCCGCCGAACCAGCCGGCCAGCTCGCCCGGCGAGTCCTGGGAGAACTCCAGCAGCATGCGGTGCCGGCGCTTGGCGCGCGCCAGCTCCTCTTCGCCCACCTCGTTCTCACAGAGCGTGGACAGCACGCGGAAGGCCTCGGTGATGACCGTCGCGGCCTTTTCCGGAGCGCTGGCGGCCTCAATCTCGAGCAGCCCCGCGTCGTGGTACGCGTCCAGCGACGCGCTCACGGAGTACGCCAGACCGCGCTTCTCCACGATTTCGAACGGCAGCCGCGACGACAGGCCGTCATCCAACACGCGTCGGATGATCTGCAGCGCGGGGTAGTCCTCGTGCTGCTCGGGTACGCCGCGGAAGTTGAGGCGGAACTCCGTCTGCGACTCGTCATGGCTGACGAAGTGCAGGCGCGGGCCGGCCGGGGTGAGGGGCGGCGGCGCCTCGACGCTGGACGGGCCGCGCGGGAGCCGGGCGAAGGCTCGCTCGGTCATCTCCACGACTTCCGAGCGCTTCACCCGGCCGGCAGCGGTGACGACGATGTTCCCCGCGACGTAGTGCTGGGCGAAGTGCTCCAGAATCTGCGGGTGCGTCATGTTCGTGACGGACTCGCGCGTGCCGGCGATCTTCAGGGCCAGCGGGTGTCCGGGGAAGAGCAGGTGCTTGGACAGGTTGTCCAGGTCGATGTCCCGGCCCTTCTCGTCCACCTCGTCGAGCATCTCCTCGAGGATGATCTGCCGCTCCACCTCCATGTCGGTGAGGCGGGGACGGGTGAGCATGTCGCCGATGATGTCCAGGCCCACGCGCAGGTGCGCGGGGTGGATGGGCGTGTAGTAGTACCCGTGGTCCCGGGTGGTGACGCCGTTGAGGTTGCCGCCGACCTCTTCCACCGCCGCGTTCATCTTCACGGTGTCCGGCCAGCCCTCGCTGCCGCGGAAGAAGAGGTGCTCCAGGTAGTGGCTGACGCCGTTGCTGACGAGCGTCTCGTGGCGGCTGCCCGTCCGCACGTAGACCGCGAGCAGGGCGGTGTGGAGGTGGGGCGTCTCGATAGTGACGACGCGCAGCCCGGAGGGCAGCACGTCCCGGTACGTAGTGAAGCTCATGCGCGAGGAAGCCTTAACACGAAGGCCGTCCCCTGGCCGGGAATACTCTGGCAGGAGAGCGAGCCACCGTGCACCTGGAGGATTTGCTGGCTGACGGCCAGGCCCAGGCCCGTGCCCCCCTCCTTGGTGGTGAAGAAGGGCTCGAAGAGGCGCTGTCGGATATCCTCCGTCATTCCCTGTCCGGTATCGCGCACCGTGACTTCCACGGCGTCCTCCGCCGGACGGGTGATGATGGTGAGGCGGCCGCCGGACGGCATGGCCTCGCGGCTGTTTCGCAGCAGGTTGAGGAAGACCTGCCGCAACTGGCCCTCGTCGGCGAGCACGTGCGGGGTATCCAGGGCGAAGTCGCGCACCACTTCCACGCCGGCGCGCTCCAACTCCTCGCGGGTGAAGTCGAGCACGGTGTCCAGCACGGCGGTGACGTCGCGCGGGTCCAGGTCGGGTCGGGGAGGGCGGGCCATGCGCAGGTACTGCTCGGTGACATCCGCCAGGCGGTCCACCTCCTGGGTGACGGCGGAGATGAGGTCCTTCACCTCGGCTGCGTCCTCGGGGGTCGGGAATCGGGCGGTTTCGAACCCGTCCTGGAGCAACTCCACGTTGAGGCCAATGGAGGACAGGGGGTTGCGCACCTCGTGGACGATTTGCGCGGAGATGCGGCCCACGGCGGCCAGTTGCTCCGCGCGCATGAGGGCCTCGGCCTGGGCCTTGAGCTGGGCCTCGCGCGCCTGGAGTGAGCGGGCCATCTGGTCGAACTCGCGGGCCAGGACGGCCACCTCGTCGTCGCCGCGCACGCCGAGCTGGGCGTTGTAGTCACCGCGGCCGATGCGGGACACGCCCCGGATGAGATTGCGCATGGGGCGCAGCGTGCGGGCGGACCAGGCAGTGGCGCCCACGCCCACGGCGATGGCGGCCACGGAGAAGCCGATGATGAAGAGGCCGGTGGTGCGCTCGCGCTCCTCGGCGCCGTCCACGCGCTCGCGGATGCGGTTGGACAGGGCGGCGCGCAGCACGCGAATCTCGCGGCCGATGGCGTTCTCCTCCTGCCGCAGCGCGGCGGTGGCAACGGCGACCTGTTCCCGGTCCGGATTCTCCGTGGAAAGGACGGCGAAGACGGCCTCCGCGGCACGGCCGTAGTCGCGGTAGCGGGCCTGGAGCTCGCCGAAGCGGTCCTCCAGGCCCCGGATGAAGGGCACCTCGCTGTCGGGGGCGGAGGCCAGCACCTCATGCGCCTTGGCCTGGGCGGCGGCGAGCCGCTGGGTCATGAGGGGCGAGTTGTAGGTCCGGGCCAGCCGGATGAAGGCGCGGCGGATTTCGACGTTGCCCTCTTGAATCAGGCGCTCGGTGTCCTTCTCCTGGGTGGAGTGGAAGGTCTCCAGCTCCGCGGCGTCCTGGGAGAGCTGGAGGTAGCCCTGGCTCACCAGCCGGATTTCCAGCCGGTTGCGGTGGAGCTCCGTCACGCTGAACAGGGACACCAACCCGAAGGTGCCGAGCACCACGGCGTAGCCCAGGAAGATGCGTGTCGCGAGGGAGAGCTTCACGGGCATTCCTCGCTACGTGGCGGGCCGTCCAACCGCAAGTCTCGTCTCCAGGGGGCGCAGGCGCCTGCTCGGGGGCCGCCGAGGGGGAGGGGCTACCTCCAGTGGGTCTCAGCGTACTCCAGGGGGCGCGCTGGTACCCGTTCGAATCCGTACTGGTTCGAGCGGAAGGCGCGGCGCCAGGGATTGGCCGCTGGATGCGTGAGAATGGATGGCGTCTCTGTGGTGGCCTTGGAATTGTTCTTTGTGAGTGCGCCGCGCAGATGGGCTGACGCCTTCATCGGAGCATTCTTGTCTGGAATTGGTTTTTCTTCGAGCCAGGTCTTCGCCTCCCTTTCGTATGGCAATGCGAGCCTGCAATTCCTTTTTTGGAGCGGGCGGGTCCGTGTCTCCCATGGGTGGGAGATGTCAGAGGAGAGCCATGATGAAGCTGAAGACGCTGGTGGGTGCCGTGGTGATGGCGATGATGACGGCCTGCGGGCCGCTGGAGGAGTCGTCCGTCGATGAGGGCGCGCAGGTGTCCACGCTCTCGTCGGAGGAGCTGGAGAAGCTCCAGTCTTCGATTCCGGTACCGGACGCGGAGATGCTGCAGGCGCTGCAGGAGGCGTGCGGTACCACGCCCGAAGGTGCCTGTGTCGCCGCCGGGTACGGCGCGTGTACGGGGTGGTCGGCCATCGTGGATTGCGGCACCATCTCGGCGTGTGACCCGGACGACGTCGCGTGCAAGACCCGCGTCTGCGACCCCGAGCGCCCGGGCGACTGCGAGATGTACACGACGGGGACGCAGTACCAGGCCCGCAACCAGTACCGCGTCTGCTCCAACACGGCGGGCCAGACGTGCACCGAGTACATCCGGACCAGCCGCAGGGTCTGCGGTTGCGGCGGCAACGGCATTCCGTTCTAGTCGCCAGTGACAAGGCCCGGCCCCTCATGTGAGGAGCCGGGCCGTTTTCCTTCCAGCGCCCGCGGGCCTCAGTGGGACGCGGCGGGCGTGGGCACCGCTTCGTCCTCACCCGTGGCCCGCTTCGCGTCGCCGCGGAGCTTCTGCATCAGCACGTAGAGCCCGGGGATGAACACGAAGTTCACCACCGTGGACACCAGCATGCCGCCGAACACCGCCGTCCCCAGGGAGTTGCGGGACGCCGCGCCGGCGCCGGAGGCCATCATCAGCGGCACCACGCCCAGGAGGAAGGCGATGGACGTCATCAGGATGGGGCGCAGGCGGACCTCCGCCGCCTCCACCACCGCGTCGATGGTGCTCTTCCCGCCCTCCCGTAGCTGCTCGGCGAACTCCACGATGAGGATGGCGTTCTTGCTGGCCAGGCCGACCAGCATCACCAGGCCCACCTGGCAGAACACGTCGTTGGCGAACCCGCGCGCCAACTGCAACCCCAACGCGCCCATGATGGCCAGGGGCACGGAGAAGATGATGACCAGCGGCAGGCTGAAGCTCTCGTACTGCGCCGCGAGCACCAGGAAGACGAAGAGCAGGCCCAGCGCGAAGATGATGGCCGTCTGCCCGCCGCTCTCCTTCTGTTCCAGGCTGATGCCCGTCCACTCCGCGCTCATGCCCTGAGGCAGGTGCTGCGTGGCCAGCGTTTCCATGGCCTCCAGCGCCTGTCCGGAGGACACGTCCGGCGCCGGCTGCCCGTTGATCTCCGCCGAGCGGAACAGGTTGTAGTGGCGGATGACCTGGGCGGACACGGTGGGCTCCACCTTCACCAGCGACTCAAGCGGAATCATGTCCCCGGTGTCGCTGCGCACGTAGAAGGCGCCGATGTCCGACGGGCTGTCGCGGAACTGCTGCTCCGCCTGGACGTACACCCGGTAGGTGCGGTTGGCGTAGTTGAAGTCGTTGACGTACTGGCTGCCCATGTAGACCTGCATGGTGCCGAACACCTGCTCAATCGGCACGCCGAGCGCCTTCGCCTTCTGCCGGTCCACCTCCACGTCGAGCAGCGGCGTGTCCGCGTTGAAGGTGCTGAAGGCACCGCGCAGTTGCTCGTGCTCGTTGGCCTTCGCCACCAGCATCTGCGTGGCCGCGGCCAGGTCATCCAGCGAGCTGGTGCCGTCGATGTCCTCGACGATGTACTGGAAGCCGCCCACGCTGCCGACGCCTCGGATGGCGGGCGGCTGGAAGGGCATCACGCGCGCTCCGCCGATGCGGCTCAGCGGGGCACGCAGCCGCTCCACCAGCGCAGCCACCGACTGGTCCTTGCCCTTGCGCTCCTCCCAGGGCGTCAGCGACGAGAAGATGGTGCCCATGTTGGGGCCGCTGCCCATCATGGAGAAGCCGCCAATGGCGAACATGGCGCGCACCTCGGGCTGCGCCTGCAAGACCGCCTCCGCCTCCGCCAGCACCTTCTCCGTCTGGGCGAGAGACATGCCCTCGGGGCCCTGGATGGAGATGATGAGGTAGCCCTGGTCCTCATCGGGGATGAAGCCCGTGGGCGCGACGCGGAAGAGCATCACCGTGCCGCCGATGCACGCCAGGAAGGCGACCAGGACCAGGACCGGATGCTTCAGCAGCTTGCGCAGGCCCCGGCCGTAGAGCGCCTTGGTCCCGTCCAGTGCCTTGTCCACCCAGCGGAAGAAGACCCACTTCGGTCCCTCGTGGTGCTTCAGCATCTTCGCGCTGAGCGCCGGGGTGAGGGTGAGGGCGCAGAAGGTGGACAGCGCCACGGAGGCGGCGATGGTCAGCGCGAACTGCCGGTAGATGGCGCCGGTGGTGCCCGGGAAGAGCGCCACCGGGACGAACACCGCCACCAGCACCACGGAGATGGCGATGACCGCGCCGGTCACCTCCTTCATGCCCTCGCGCGCGGCCTGTACGGGGGACAAGCGTCGCTCCACCATCAACCGCTCGATGTTCTCGATGACGACGATGGCGTCGTCCACCACCAGACCCGTGGCCAGCGTGAGGCCGAAGAGGGTGAGGGTGTTGATGGAGAAGCCCATCAGGTGGACGAAGGCGAAGGTGCCAATCAGTGAGACGGGGAGGGTGAAGGCGGTGATGAGCACGCTGCGCCAGCCGTGCAGGAACAGAAAGATGACGAGGATGACGAGGACGATGGCTTCCACCAGCGTCTTGATGACCTCGTTGATGGAGGCGCGGACGGCCAGGGTGGTGTCGGTGCCCGTCTGGAACTGCATGCCGGGGGGGAACTGCTTCGACAGCCGCTCGAGCTCCGCGTACACGCCGTCGCGCACGTCCAGCGCGTTGGCGGTGGGCAGCTGGAAGATGCCCAGGCCCACGCCCGTCTTGCCGTTGAAGCGCAGGACGGAGCCGTAGTTCTCCGCGCCCAGCTCCACGCGGCCCACGTCCTTCACCCGGATGCTCGTACCATCCGTGTCCCGCATCAGGACGATGTCGCCGAACTCCGCCGGCTCCACCAGCCGGCCCCGGGCCCGCACCGCGATCTGGTAGGGCTGGTCCTCGGTGGACGGCGGCTGGCCAATCTGACCCGCGGCCACCTGGAGGTTCTGCTCCTGGAGCGCGCGCGTCACGTCCTGGGGCGTGAGCTTGCGGCGCGCCAGCTCCGTGGGGTCCAGCCACAGGCGCATGGAGAACTTGCGCTCGCCGAAGATGCGGACGTCACCCACGCCGGGCACGCGCTTGATGGCGTCCTTCAGGCTCACGTCGGCGTAGTTGCTGAGGAACTTGGCGTCGTAGCGGTTGTCCTCGCTGAACAGGCCCACCGTCAGCAGCATCTGGCTGGAGGCCTTGTTGACGACGATGCCCGTCTGGTTCACCTGCGAGGGCAGGCGCGCCGCGGCGCGGCTGACGCGGTTCTGCACGTCGACGGCGGCCACCTCGATGTCGCGCGTGGCCTCGAAGGTGATGGTGATCTGGCTGGTGCCGTCGTTGCTGCTGGTGGAGGTGATGTAGCGCATGCCCTCCACGCCGTTGAGCTCCTGCTCCAGCGGGATGGTGACGGCGCTCTCCACCACCTCGGCGCTCGCACCCACGTAGGTGCTCGTCACGGTGACTTGTGGCGGCGCCAGGTCCGGGTACTGGGAGATGGGCAGCGTCGGGATGGCAATCAGCCCCACCAGCGTCAGCAGGATGGAGCAGACGATGGCGAAGACGGGCCTGCGGATGAAGAAATCGACGAACATGGTGCGCTATCCGGCCCTTCGTTCAGCGGCTCCCGCCGAGAGTGCCGCCACCATTGCCAGAGGCCCGGGGCGGGCCGCTGTCAGTGGGGGCGTTGGGGGCGTTGGCCTGCTTGGGTTTCACCGCCATGCCGTCACGCAGCGCTTGCAGCGAGGACACGGCGACCTGGTCGCCTGACTGGAGCCCGCTCTCCACCACGTAGGCCATCTCGCCCAGCGCGCCGAGCGTGATGGGGCGGCGCTCCACCACCGTCTTCCCGTCCTTCGCCAGGACCACCAGCGCGAAGGGCTGCCCGCTCTGCCGCACGATGGCGAGCGCGGGAATCTGCAGCGCATCCCGGGCCGAGTACACGAGCCGCGCGCGCACCAGCTCGCTGGGGCGCAGGCCCACGGTGTTGCGGAAGGCGGCCTTCACCTCCACCAACTGGGTGCGCGGGTCCGCCTGGGGCGCGATGTAGAAGACGTTGCTGGTGACCAGCACCTTCCCCGTGCTGTCGAGGATTTCGAGCGCGGTGTCGGGCTTCATCGACCGGGCGCGCGGCGACGGCACCGACACGCTCACCTCGAGCACGTCCGCCTGCGCCACGCTGGTGAGCGGCGTCGTCATGCCCACGTAGTCACCCAGCCGCACCAGCACGTCGCCCATCGTGCCGGCGAAGGGCGCGCGCACCACGTGGTACTGGAGCTGCACCTGGCGCTGCGTCACCTGCGCGGCGGATGAACGCGCCGCGGCCTGGGCTGCCTCCACCTGCGCGCGGCCCTGCTCCAGCTCCTGCGCGCTCGCGAGCCCTTCCTTGTAGAGCGCCTCGGTGCGCTCCAGCGTGCGGCGCGCCAGCTCCAGGCTCACCTGGGTGGAGCTGAGCTGCGCCTGCGCGCTGTCGAGCGCGGCGGTGCCTTCGCGCGAGTCCACCTCGATGAGCGCGGCGCCGGCCTCCACCTTGTCACCGGGACGCACGTGAATCTTGCGCACGTAGCCCGCGACCTGGGGCAGCACGTTGACGCTCTGCCGCGACATCAGCGAGCCCAGGTACTCCCCCGTTTCGCGCACCTCGCGCGGGGTGAGCGTCACGATGTCCACCTCGCGGGGCGGAGGGGCCGGCGGGGCGGCCTTCTGGCCCGAACAGCCCGCCACCACCGCCAGCAGGGTGACACCCCACATCGCCTTCATCTGATTCACCAGTCGCACCGCGCCTCCGTCAGGAATGCGTCCAGGCGCGCCTGGACGAGCTCGAATTCACGCAGCACCAGGGTCAGCTCCGCCTGGCGCAGGGCCGCTCCGCTTTGCACCAGCTCGAGGCTGCTGCCGCGGCCCACTTCAAAAGAACGGCGGGTGAGCCGGTCGGTCCGGTCCGCGAGGTCACGGGACGCCACCGCCGTCGCCACCAGGGCCTCGGCCACCTCCACGGCGCGCCGGGACTGGGCCACCTGAATCGACACGTTGCGGCGGGTGCTCTCCAGCGTCTCCGCCGCCTGGCGCTCGAGCCCCTCTCGCTCGCGAATCAAGCCGCCGCGCAGGCCGCCTTCCCAGATGGGGACGGAGAGCACCGCGGACACACTCCAGATGGCCACGCGGCCGAAGCCGGGGTCCGTAGTGAGGCCCACTGCGGTGCTCGACAGGCCCAGGGTGGGCAGGTAGCCGGCGGTGGCTTGTTGGCGGCTGTCACGCGCGGACTCCAACTGCGCGCGCGAGGCCACGAGGTCCGTCCGCTCGTTCACGTCCTTCAAGGGCGTGCAGGCCCGCTGCGTCTCGTTCACCAGCCCCTGGAGGTTGAAGTCCCGGCTGACGCCAACGGCGTTGCCGAAGCCCACCGCCAGGCCCAGGGCCTCACGGCTGCGCCGCAGCTGCTCGTCTCCCGCGACGAGGGCGCTGCGCGCCACCGCCACGTCCTGCTCCACGCGCACCACGTCCAACTGGTTGCCCGCGCCCAGTTCATACGTGCGCTGCGCGAGCGCGAAGCGCTCCAAGGCCTGCCGCAGGCCCACGCGGTTGATCTCCGCCGCCCGCTCCGCCGCGACCGTGGACACCAGCACCTGGGCCAGCCCCCGGGTGAGCAGCCGCCGCGTCTCGCCCAGCGTCGCCGCCGCGCCTTCCTCAGCGGCCACGGCCGAGGCGCGCCCGCGCCAGGCGCTGATGTCCACCAGGGATTGCGTCACGTTCGCCGTGGCGGTGAGCAGCGGCGTGGAGGGACCGCGGGTGTCGCCGCCACCAATGCCCACCAGCGGCGTACCGCCAGCGCCCACGGGGAGGTCGGGGTTGAGGAGGTCCACACCGACACTGGACGACAGACGTGCATTGGGGAGCAGCGCGGCCAGGGCCTGCCGGGAGCGGCCCGCGGCGCGTTCCACGCCGGCTTCGGCGCTTCGGAGGTCGGTGGAGCGCTCCCGGACGAGCGCGAGCGCCTCGTCCCAGGTCGTTACCTGCCGCTGGGCGGGGGCAACGGGGGTGAGCATCGCGTCCTCCACCTTCGGCTGGAAGGGGACGGGCGCAGGAATGGACGGTGACGGCTCGGTCAGCGTCGACGCTGCGACGAGCGCCAGGAGAATGATGGAAGGGGATGCCATACGAGGAGGAGGAAATGAGGGAACTGCGTGTGGGCTGAAAACTTCCCCCCCGTTGTGACCAAACGCGTCGCGTCGATGTAATTGACAATGGTTGACGTCTGCAACCATCTTTAGGGGGAGATGACTGTCCCGGAGCAAATGGCTTCGCTGCGGCGCGCCATCCGCCGCCTCCTCACCGAGCGGCTGGGCGAGCAGACCAGCAGACCCTTCATGCAGTTGTTGGCGCTGAAATCCATCGCCGACGGTGTGCGCAGCCAGGCCGCCATCGCGGAGCGGATGCTCGTGGACGCACCCTCGGTGAGCCGGCTCGTTGCGCGCCTGGAGGAGGACGGCCTGGTGAAGCGAAGCATCGCGGAAGATCGCCGGTGCGCGCGCCTGGAGCTGTCCCCGGCCGGCCAGACCGAGCTGAACCTGCTGCGCGACGCGCTCCTATGGACGGACGTGGAGCTGCTTCGCCACCTCACGGTGCAGGAGATGGCGGAGTTCAAGCGCCTCACGGTCAAGCTGCTGACGGGCCTTCTCCAGGCCCGGGGACCGGTGCCGCTGGAAGGCGGCTGCGGCCCGGCCGACTCCTGATGTGGAAATGACGAAGGGCCCGGCCCTGGAGGTCCTCCAGGATGCCGAGCCCTTCAATGTGCCCATGGGAGGGCGGATGCGTCAGGCCTGCGCGGGCTTGGACTCCGCGTCGGTCGGAGCGCTCTCGGGCGCCTGCTGCTCGGTGTCGGCCGGGGCCTCCGTCTTGGGCGTGGCCTGGGCCTCGGCCTCGGCGCGCACGCGCGACGTCTCCTCGGTGCGCTGGTCGCTGGCGGCGACCTCCTCGGGCGTCAGCTCCGTGCGGTCGGCGAGCATGCCCGTCTTCTTCTCCAGGTCCTTGATGGCCCGGCGAATCAGGTCGCGCTCCAGGAGCGTGCGGTTGAGGCGCTTTTCCAGGGCCTTGTACTTGTCGCGGCTCAGGTCCAGGTCGTGCTTGGTGGCGGCATAGACGCGCTGCTGCGTCTCGTTGCGGCCCTTCACCCGGCGCAGCTCCTTCTCCAGCTCCACCGCGCGGAGGCGGTCCTTGTTCGCCGCCTGCTCCAGCCGCTCCATCTTCTCGCGGTCGGCGTCATTCAGCTCGCGGTAGCGGCGCTGGCCACGCTCCTGCGGCACCGTCTCCGTCGCCGTGGGCACCACCGGCACCACCGCGGCGATGACAGCCTCGCCCTCCTGGGCGGGCGCGGCGACCTGCGTGGCGGGCGCGGCGATGGGAGCGGCCGGCGCGGGCTGCGGGCGGCGGCCCTTGGACTCCATCTCCGCCTTCAGCCGCTGGTTCTCCACCAGCGCGTGGGACAGCTCCTCACGGGTCCGCTCGAGCTGCGTGGAGGCGCTGCGCTCCACCTCGGCGCGCGCCTTGGCCAGCTCCTGCGCGCTCTTGTCGGACTCCTTCTGCTCGTAGAGCTTGCGCTTGGCCTGCTTCAGCTGCTCCTTCACGTCCTGAAGTTGAGTGCGCTGCTCGTCCAGCTCCTTCTGCTTGCGCTGCAGCTCCGCCTCGGCCTTGGCACGCGCCTGGGTGTCCGTCACCAGCTCGGCGCGGGGCGCCGACGAAGACGTGGACGACGACGGAAGCGCGGCGTGCTTGGGGCCGGCGAAGAGATTGAAATAGAGCGAGATGGCGAGCCCGACAGCAAGGGCGAGGACCAGGACCAGCACGGGAACGACCTCCACGGGGAAATGCAAAAAGCGGGGCAGCCTACCGTCAGCCCCCAGGGCGTCAAGGGTCCACTGCTAGACGTGCTTCGGTTCACTCCCTGCGTCGCCCCGGCCAGCGGCCCGGCGTGCGTCCGGGGTGCCGACCGTCACCTTAGTACGCGTACTCCCAGCCGCCGCGCCCACCGGTGCGGGCTCCCAGGCGGGCACCCAGCTCCCGGAGCCGGCGGACCCGCTCGGGGATGGGCG